>JAUSPJ010000004.1 GCA_030655795.1 Fidelibacterota bacterium
TCCGCGGCTGACAATTGTCAGAATCGTGTGCAACTGCGGCAAGGTATAATTGATCGAGCGGGGCATTTGAAAATCCGGCTGAATGACAGTCGGAGCAACATTTATCGCCAGCCAGTATGTCAGATGCTGGATTGCAGAAATTCCGACGCTGATTAGAATTGCGGAAAATATGGCGTCCCGGGAGAAGCGATACCGGCAATCCCGTTTTAATGTTGCCTGACACCCGGGATATACCGATGCAACCAGAGTTGTCAGCAGGAAGATAATCAGTATAATTGCCAGAATACGCAGCAGCGTCACCAACACCCAAAAAACTGTCCAGACCTGGATTCCCCAGCTGGTGTTATAATTGATCAGCGCGATCGGATAATTGGCCAGCTCAAGGATTAGCCAGAAACAGCCCAGGATCGTACTGATAATCAGCGGTGTTTTCCATTCCACGGTTATGGATTTCATCTGTCTGGCCAACAGGAAAATTGAAAGGATTGCGATCAGGCACAGCGCGGCGATCCGGATCCCCAGCCGCAGGGAATCAAAAAGTGTCTTGCGGGTTTTGGCGTGTTTCCATTCCTCGGGAATTTTATAAAAAACAGAGAAGCTCGAAACAGCATCGCCGGTGACGATCGTTTTGAAGCGCAGGGTTCCGTCGCCAACATTGGCCGGATGAAGGTCTTTGGCTTCCCAGATAAAGGTGTGCTCGGTGCGGTTTGGCAGTTGCCGCGAATAATCTTCCACCAGTTCAAAATCCGACAGGCGCAAATCCCGTCCCGAGAGGAACTCCTTGGCCCTGAAACGGGCGGCATCCTTGTCCAGAGAAAATGCTTCGGCGGACTCCGGGAGAAGATGCTCAAAACTGATCACGGATTTTTCACCGGGATGAATGTAAATATTGTATTCTTCCTTATCCAGCGGGCGATAAAAGCGGACCCTCCAGGTTACTGAATTATTCAGATGGCGAGCCAGAATGGAATTGAAATTTTTAACCGTACTGTGCTCAAGTATATAGCGCCCATTTAAATCGGAGTAATTATTGATCAACACCATTGTATTTTTGAAATTTTCCGGGTCAACGCCCCGGTCTCGGAGAAAATCAATCGCGGTGTGTTTAATTTCCGAACGGGGAACGGAATACTTATAATAATCGCCGATTTTTTCAAAGGGAATCCATTGTACGGCGATAAACACAAGGATCAGAATCAGGATTGTCTTCAGTCGTCCGGGCGATAGTTTTTGATAAGCCGTGATATAAGATGGACAGGTCTCTTCCGATTCTGCCGGCTTTGGCGTTGATCTTGAAGGAGGAACGGATGCCGATAGCAGAGAGTCGTGGTCGGCAAATCCTCTGTTTTTTAGGTACATGAAAATGTTATACAGCAACGGAATCAGAATAATGCCAAGTGCAATTGAGGCGCTGATAACATGATATGGCTCGCCTGTTCTGAGCAGAAGCATGGATGAATAGATAGCATCTACCATATAGTGCCAGACCAGGACGGTCAGGATACCGAATTTCAGAAAAATAAAACCGATAATAATGCCGAAAACAGACACTTCAAAACCGCGAATCCAGAAGGGCTGGTTGGGATAGTTCGCATGGGCAAATCCCCAGATAACGGCGGGAATCAGAATTGCCAGAAGTTTGGATTTGAGCAGTTTTTCAATGAACGGGATCGCAAAAAGGCGGAAGGAAAATTCTTCGAGCACCGCCGGCAGGAATCCGCCAATGAGAATCAGAATCCAGGGGAAGGCCGTATTCAGAGTGTCGGAATACGATATATTAGCCGGCGCCCAGGCCCCAAATCGTTTTGCGGCCAGATAAAACAGTGTCTGAAACGCCATGAACACAACCGCCAGCGTAATTCCCACTAAAAAACTGTAAAAAGAGTGTTTTGTCTGCAGACCTTTTCGCGAAAACAGCCGACCCAGCGGAATCCGGTGCGGATAACTTCGGGAATAGATAAGCTCTCCGGCTCCGGTGAGAACGGTTATAATTAATGCCAGCAGCAGCGACTGTAAAAAAATGCTGACGAAAAAATCGCCGTAAAATGCACCCATGCTCTGGTTAATATCGAGATGAAATTTATAGAGCGGCAGCAGGTTAAGTTCGGATAAGAATTTCAAAAAAAATGTTATCACCCCGAAAGTAACCGATGTTTTGATATTTATCTGTTTGCGGCTCAGATATATTATAAAGAACGTCACGATTGTGATCATCAGAATGATAAAGAAAACATCGGCCGTGGTGGCGGTAGTGGCGTTCAGTGAGCGCAGACGCTGATAACTGCGTTTCCAGTCTTCGGGAACATGCAGATATTCCCGGTATTCGCCAATTTTATTTCCCTGAACCATAACGTCGAAACGGTAGGTGGCGTCGTATATTTCCACATTTTTATTTTTAAAAGTAAAGCGATAATCCACCCGATTGGGCTTAACTTCGGTCTTGTCCTCGATGAATTCCCACTCTTCAGGATTAATCTGAATGATCTCAGTTAAAAATTGATGGCTTAATCGCCGGGCCTCATCAATCGACAGAAGGTCGGCGGGTACTTCTTCGGGAATTTTATGCAGAAACTGGGTAATTTCGCCTTTTGGAGTGACACCGATAAAAATTTCTTCACGATTCAGGGGTTCAAACCAGCGATTGGTCCACTGCCAGACCCGAAAGCGATTAGTCAGTAAATCTTCGGCATCCTCAAGCCCCAGCTCTTTTTCGATAAATGTTTTAGCGGTGTTGTCAAATTCAAAGGCGCCGGCGTGAATTTTTTCACCGGGATCAATGGCCATTTTTGCCAGGAAGTTCAGGGCAATGTTGTGGGCTTCTTTCCGGTTAACCTGGAAGTCGATGGCGTGTTCGGGAAAGGCCCGATGATAGTTGGACAATTCAAAATACCCGGTGGCCGCGATAGCCAGCAGACAGATCAGAATCAGGAAGAAGTCTCTGGTTTGTAATCTTGTATTCACGCTAACTAATATAATAAATTTTAAGAAAATAACATGTCAATAAAATGAAAAAGACTCCGCCGGAAAGCGGAGTCTTTTTAACGATATTTTTGTCGCTAAAGAGAAGGAATTATTTTCTTCCTCTTGCCATTTTTGCACGAGAAACATCGCCGTCTTTATCGATGAAATACAGATAACCGGCTTCTCTTTTAACGCCACAGCTGTTGACGACTTGAGCGCCGCCGCCTTTTTCGCCGCCACGGGCCATTTTGGAACGGGTCACATTACCATTTTTGTCAAGATAATAGAGGTATCCTTTTTCCTTCTTTACGCCACATTTTGCTACTTTTTCTGCCATAATAAATTCCTCCTTATTGGTTAATTACGTTTTTTACAAGTCGATCTTATGTTACACGACTGAAAGTTAAATGTCAAGACATTTCCGTCGGTAGATGTGAAATTCTCCTTAAAAAACCATTTTTTAATAAAAATTCTCAGTCACTGATCATTTTTTCGATTTCGATTGCTTTCGATCGGCGGCCGGCCCGGATATATCGATTGATGGCCTCTTCAAACAGTTCGTTGGCCTTGTCACTGTTGCCAAGGGTTTTCTGCTCGATGCCCGCCTCTTTCAGATAGAGTGCGGATTCTTCCCAGCGCCCTTCCTCTTTAAGAGTGTCTGCGAGCTGGATATAGTCCGGCTTGTCGTCGCTGGCCGCATGTTGTTCACCTTTCAGGGCGGCATTCAAGGTTGGAATGAGTTTTTCGTAGATCGCAGACTTGGCATGAATATCATAGGCTCCCATAGACAGGTATTTTTCCCGAATTTCGATGGTCAATTCTCCGGTAAGGCCGATTACCGGAATATCGGGTTTAGTCTGTTTCATTAATTTTAATGTTTTGTATCCGTCGATTCCCGGGAGATTGTGATCCAATATTACGACATCGTAGGCATTTTCTTTAAATAAAGAAACAG
This sequence comes from Fidelibacterota bacterium, assembly GCA_030655795.1. Taxonomy (GTDB): domain Bacteria; phylum Fidelibacterota; class UBA2242; order UBA2242; family UBA2242; genus B118-G9. Next base: position 3,917 of record JAUSPJ010000004.1, read on the forward strand.
CTTTTTCACCGTCTTCTGCTTCGATAATTTCATATTCCTCAGAACCAAGATATTCGATCAGAGCATCGCGTAAAAGAGCCTTATCATCGACCAGAAGAATTTTTTTAACAGCCATTTTCAGATCCTTTCTATATCAGTTTAAATTTTATCGTAAAAGTAGTTCCTTGTCCGGCAACACTTTTGACATATATTTCGCCTTCGTGGTTTTCAACGGCCTTTTTACAGATCATCAGGCCCAGCCCGGTTCCCTGTTTTCCGGCCCAATGCGTATAATCAGGACGCCAGATTTTCTCGATCTTATCTTCGGGAATACCGACGCCGGTATCGGATATTTCGACGATTGCAAAACCATTCTCACGATAGATTTTTACCGTCAGAGCGCCCTTGCCGTCCATGGCTTTGAAAGCATTTTCGACGAGGTTGACAAAAACTCTGATCAAGTCTTCTTCGCTGGCGCTGATATTCAGCGCTTCAGCGGAATATTCTTCAATCAGTTTAACATTAGGATTTGCTACCAGCTGTGAGTCGGTAAACAGGTGAATCGCCTCTTTGACCAGGGCGTTCAGATCAACGGTTTTTTTGTGGCTTTTATCAATATCGATAGCCTGACCGAGATGCTTGAGTTTTTCTCCCAGCTCTTTGAAAAATCCCATCAGCGTGATGATTCCGTTCCCTTTTTCAATGCCCTCTTCGGCAATTTTCAGCATCCGGTCCCGGCACTTTTCCATGTTTTCGAAATTATCTTTGTTCTGAATAGACTCAAAACAGATTTCGACTTCATTTTTGAAGCTTTCGATCTTACGCTGCAGGGTCTGGAGCCGCAACATCAGTGAGGCATAATAGCTGCCGGACATATCGTGACCGACGCTTTTTACAATTAAACGGCTTTCTTCAATGGCGCGGCGGCGTTCTTTTGCCAGTTTTTCGTTTTCAATCCGCTCTTTTTGCCAGGCATACCCCTTTTCAATGCGTTCCAGGAACAGGTCCGGGTATTCCACAACCGCATGTTTTTGGATAAAATCCTTGGCGCCGAGGCGCAGGGAATCCACCGCGTTTTCGATCGTAATTTCACCCGTCAACACAATGACATAGTTCCGTTGGATCAGCTGCTGTTTTTCAAGTTCCGCCAGAAAATCAAGCCCGGACATATTCGGCATGCGAATATCCAGCAGAACAACTTTGAACTGTTTTTCCCGGAGGAACGCCAGACCGGCTTCAGGATTGGTATTGTAGATAATCGACCAGTTACTATCTTCCAGGGTTTCCTGGATACTTTTGCAAAATGGTTCACTGTCATCTATAAGCAATATATCTTTGTAAAACATAAACCTATCTTTCTATTGGTATTTCCAGTGTTAAACGCAAATTCGAATCATTTTCGTGCAGGGTTATTGTGCCATTATAATCGTTGCCCACCAGCTCCCGGACTACTTCAAGGGAAAACTGGTAGGGGCTGTAGCTTTTGCCATCACCAAACAATTCGTTCACGGATTTTTTGTGAATTTCAACGCCGGCGATATTATCGGAACCGGCGATATTGGTAACGAGTATTTTATTGTCCTTTACCTGGGTCTCGATCCACAAAGTCGAGCCGTAATGTTCAAAGCGTGAAATAATCAGCGAGATCAGCGTAACCAGAACCTCGATTATTTCATTGGGGTCAACAACCAGCTGGGGAATGTTGGGCTCTTCACTTTTATTACGCTGTACTACGATTTTATAGGAAAGCATATCGTTGGTCAGATAAAGCAGGGCTTCATCAAGCAACTCCTGCCAGGTGCGTTTGACATGGATAAAACCAGCCTTTGTGGAAAATTCCTGCAAGACACGAACTTCATTGGCGACATTTTTAAGATTGATCAGAATCTGTTCGAATCGCTCGACACTGGATTCAAGGGATTCGGTTTTACCGTTTTTGATTTTTTTCAGGTAATTGCCGAGACTCAACTGGGCCTCTGTCAACGGATTAACGACATCGTTGGGGATGCGCATGGCCAGGGTCCCCAGAGCAGTCAGACGCTGGTTTTTCATCGTAATGACTGCAGAATATTTCATCGTGTCCAGGTATTGGACATTTTCGATGGCAACCGAAATCATATCGACCATAATTTGAAGATACTGTTCATCATCTTCGGTAAAATACTTGTCCTGTTCAGCTCCCGGAAGTCTGTTGTATAGTTTGATTGCTCCCTGAGTTTCGTTCTTGATATTAATCGGTACACCCAAAAAAGTCAGCCGGTCGCCAAATTTCAGATGGTCCTTAATGGCTTTTCGGTATTTGCCTTTATAGTCAGGCAGGGTCAGTACATTCCGGGAACGGATGGTGCGGTTCTCTTTTACAATTGTGCCGGTCAGACCTTCGCCAACCTTATGTTCGGCGACGTTAATCAGGTCTTTGGGAATTCCGTAACCGCCTTTGAGGACCAGGGTGTCTTTGTCGGTTTTTTTGCGCAGATAAATTTCACAGGTTTCCGAACCAATGGTTTTGGCTGTGTTTTCCGCGACGAATTCCAGCAGGTTGCTGAGTTCAAAAAAGGACAGGACCTGGGTGCCGACTTTCATCAGTAATTCAAGGTATTCGGCTTTCCGCCGTTCCCGCCGCAAATATTCTGAATTGTCAATAGCCATCGCCACATAGCGGGCAATCAGAGAAAAGACTTCAAGATCGGAACTCGTAAAATTTTTATTATCGGAAGCCGTCCGGATCAGGCCGATAAAGCGCTCCTGATAGGATAAAAGCGGAACGGCCATGAAGGATTTGGCTTTCCGGTGGTCGGATTCGGTAAACTTGCCGACCCAGTGCAGATTTTCGCCCAG
>JAUSPJ010000014.1 GCA_030655795.1 Fidelibacterota bacterium
AAGGACGCCAGCAACCGAGATCGTGGGAAGATAAAGAGGGCCAACCAAGGAGGAAATCCGATATTCAGGTTGACCAGGGAACGCTTCTTGGTGGATGTGTACACAAGGGAAAATCCGGTAGCGTACCCAAGCCGGACGCAACAAACGAGCCCCCGGAAGACGAAGAAATACCGTTTTAATTAATGGTATTTAAAAGAGCTTTCGCCGACAAATTCTCTTAAGATAGATGTCGGAGGAATCTCTTTTTGATCGATCGGGAGAAAGTATGCCAGTATACTAAGCAGCCGCTCAGACTCCGGGTGGTTTGGGTCTTGAGGATCGACTTGTTTCAATGAAATTTCTGCCGGATGCTTTAAAACACCAATTTCATATGCCAGAGATGAATTAAACATAATATCGGCCTCTCCCTGATACTTAAAAATATACTTTTTTTCTCCCTCAACAACTTTGTTCCACATGTTGATGGTTTGCGCGGCAGAATACCCGCGATATTTCGCATCTCTGACAATCCGGCGAATCAGGCGGGTATCGTGAGTTGGAATTCTGTTGATGTTATCGAAGTTTAAGTGGGTCAGGGCGCTCAGATATATTTTGAATTTATACTTGTCGTCAATATTTTCAGTCAGCCCGGGATTTATTCCGTGTATTCCTTCAATGATAAACAGGGTGTTTTTGTTGGCGTTAATTTCGATCTGGCCGGGTACTTTTTTCCCGCTAATAAAATCATAAGCGGGAGGCGTAACAGATTTTCCGGCAAGGAGATCGGCCAATTGAGCGTTGAGTAAATTTAAGTCCAGGGCATCAAGAACTTCAAAATTTAGATTATCTCCCTGTTCCATGGTCAGCTCATCCCGATCTTTAAAGTAGTTATCAAGAGACAGGCTGACAACTCTATGGCCCAGAACGCGTAGTTGGATATACAAACGTTTCATAAAAGTCGTTTTTCCGGAGGACGATGGCCCGGCGACAAAAACAAGACGTTTGGTTTGGCAAGACAATTCGATTTTATCTGCGATTGCGGCAATTTTTTTCTCGTGTAACGCCTCAGAAATTTTTATCATCTCGGAAATATTTTCGTTGGCAACCAGGTTATTTAATTGGCTGGCGTTTGTAATGTCCAGAATATTTCCCCATTTTTCGGTTTCATTGAATATTTCGTACAAGCGCTCCTGATTATAAAAAGGCTGTAATTGATCGGGCATATTTTCAATCGGATTTCGGAACACGAACCCGCGTTTGTATTTAATGATATCGTAGGTGTTAATTAACCCGGTGGATGGGGCGGGCGGGCCGGGGAGCCAGTATCGGGAACCGTTAATTGAGTAGAGCATGATGTAGTTTAACGAGCAACATCTTATCAGCTCGGCTGTATCCGGCCGATTATTATTTTGGAAATAATTTTGAGCATCGCCACGGGAATAAAGTTCTGGAACAATCGGAATATCGGTAGCAACAAGATCCGCGAATCCGTTTTTTATTATCGAGATAGTCTGTTCTGAAACGTGATTGTTGTGATTAATTCCACAGTAAATACCATCGCACATACTGTGTAATATATATAGTTTTTGACCGGGCAGTAATTTTTCAACGATATACTGGAGCATGGCTACGGATGCGGTTTCATAAGCGCGCCGGGATGATTCGTAAAAATGGGAGAAAGTGCCAATAGTACAGCTTGCATCAACACGCTCCTGAAAAGAAGAAAACACATTGTTTTTAATAGAGACGTATTCCATGAAATTACCGTTTCCGAGAGCCTTAAGAAGAACTTCCCGTATTGTTTTTCCCGGCGTACTCATGGTTGTTTGTTCGTGATTAATGGTTATCTGGATAGTTTTCATAGCGCCAAGATATTAAGAATAGATGTAAAAAAAAAGATTATACTGATAATTCATTTTATGAAACGACAACCGCATAAATGAGTCAAAACTCAAGGGTAATTTAACTTCTACTTGAAATTACAATTAAAATAGTTTAAAATGCTCTCAACTTTATTAATGAAGAAAGGTATCAATTGACGAACAGTCCCGAAGAAACAGCACCAAGGTTTAGTATTTGGGGGTTCGCCTTCGGCTATTTTGCCTGTTATGCTCCCTATAGCTTCATGACAAAAGTAATGAGCAAGGGGCTTCTGCCTTCATTGAACGGAAGCGGCCTGACCGGTTTCTCAATTCTGCCGGTTACGGCCCTGGCGACGACAGTGGCAATGATTATTGTGATATCATCATTAGGCTGGTGGAAATATGCAACCCACACAAATATTTTCGGCCTTAATCTGCCGCATCCGACAAAATGGACTTTTTTATCTGGTGTCTGTACGTCTTTAATTATAGGTACAACCACCCTAGCCTACACGTTTGATGGTTTGAATATCGTCTTTGCCATGGTTTTAATGCGCGGCGGAGTGCTTATTATTGGCCCAATCATTGATAAAATCACGAAAAGAAATGTACGATGGTTTGCATTTGCCGGAATGGTTTTTGCCCTATGCGCACTGCTGACCAGCCTTATCGACACATCCGGTTATAACGTCCCGCTTCTAGCTGGAGTTGTGATATCAATTTATCTGGCAAGTTATTTTATTCGGTTTCAATTCATGAGTAGATTAGCAAAATCGGAAAATGTGGACGCCAACAAAAAATATTTTGTCGAAGAGCAGATGACCGCAACTCCTATGTTTGTCATAATTTTAATTCTTCTGGCTGTTTTTAAAATCGATGGAATAACCGAATCTGTCCGGACGGGTTTTACATTTCATTGGACCCAACCGTATTTATGGGCATTGATATTGATCGGTGTTTTATCACAGGGAAACGGCGTTTTCGGAACGCTGATTTTTCTGGATAAAAGCGAGAATACTTATTGCATTCCGGTTAATCGTTCTTCCAGTGTTATTGCCGGTGTCATCGCCTCTTTTTTACTGGCCCTGTTCCCAGGGGTTAGCTCACCAGCGACAAGCCAATTAATCGGAGCCGGACTGATTATTCTTTCAATCTTGTTTTTAACTATTCCGCCGGCTCTGGCAATACGAAAACAATCAAAAATATAACCCAAGGATAGGGGGAAGATATACAAAACGCAATTTTTGATATTATCATTCTTAATGGCCGACCCGCATCAGGAAAATCAGAGGTGATCGATTATTTAAAAAAGACCCCCCTTGATGAGCGTAAAGAACGGTTTCATATTGGCAAAATGGACGAAATTGATGATTTTCCGATGCTATGGAATTGGTTTGAAGACGACGCCATACTGGAGAAGATTCTGAATAAACCCCGAATGCAATCCACCAAAGACGGATTATTCCTGCATGAATATCAGTGGCATTTGCTGATTGAAAGAATCTCCATGGATTACAGCAAACGCCATAGAGACATTAATAATTATCATGAGGAACACACATCTTTGATTGAATTTTCGCGGGGTTCCGAGCACGGTGGCTATATTGATGCATATCCTCACCTGTCTGACGATATTTTAATGAAAGCCGCGATTTTTTATATAGATGTTTCCTTTAAAGAATCGTTAAGAAAAAATAAAAAACGTTTTAATCCTGATCGGCCGGACAGTATTCTGGAGCACGGGCTGCCGGACTGGAAACTGGAACGCCTGTATGGGAAGGTGGACTGGGAAGAATTCAAAGGAAGCAATCCGGAATTTATTAATGTGAAGGGCTATAAGGTTCCGTACGTTGTGCTGGAAAACGAAGCGGATATTACTACCGCACGTGATGAAAATCTGGGAAATGCGCTGGAAGAGCTGTTTGGTAAATTATGGGAAATAAAGAATAGAT
>JAUSPJ010000038.1 GCA_030655795.1 Fidelibacterota bacterium
AATGTTATCATCATCGAGCGGGTATCCCACTCAGCAGCAGATGTAATTACCTGATCGACAATATTCATATGGGCACGGTGCAACCCATCATAGACGCCAAGTGTCACAACCACCCCTTTATAATCATCTCCCAGTTCACCAATTCCATTAAATACAACCATTTTCGTTGATATTAAGCCCTTGCTGCTGCCAGTTCCGGAAGCACATCCGGAAGCGTTTCGATTTCGGCAGAATCTTCAATCCGGTAGTCGCCAATCGCGGTTCTCTGTAATGATATCAAATGCCCGCAGCTGCCCATCGCCTTTGCGATGTCTTCACCCAAAACCCGAATATATGTGCCGCTGGAACAGGTCACATTAATTTTCAGAAGATTCTGCTCGATGATTTCTAATTTCAAATCATAAATGCTGACTACAGTTGGTTTCAGCTGAACATCCTGGCCTTCCCGGGCATATTTATAAGCCGGTTTTCCGTTAATTTTTTTAGCGGAAAACATCGGCGGAGTTTGAGTAATTTCGCCGGTGAATTGTGCTTCAAGTTGACTAATCATATCATTGGAAATTTCGGGTACATCCGACGTTTTGTTCACCGGAGATGTATTATCACCGGTCGCAGTCCCGGCCCCTAATTTCAACAGGGCCTCATAGCTTTTCTGATTTTTCAGCAAATTGGGCATCTGTTTCGTCGCTTTTCCAATCAATAAAAGCAACACGCCTCCGGCAAAGGGATCCAAGGTACCGCCGTGCCCGACTTTGACTCCCGGCATCAGTCGTTTTACCCGACGGACGACATCATAGGATGTCAGCCCAACAGGTTTATTGACATTCAGAATCATACCGGGTGCTTCAGGATTCATTACGCTCTTCATCTTTATGAACCGCCTGGATCAGTCGCTCAATTTTATCAACATATTCCAGGGTATTATCCTCAAAAAAAAATATTTTCGGAACATATCTCAGTGAAATCCGGTTGCCCAGCAAACCGCGAATATAGGAACCTTTTCTGATAATATTCTTTAAACCCTGCTGACGTTGATCGGCATCCTTATTATAGATACTCAGGTAGATTTTCGCTTCCCGCAGATCACTGGTTAAATTAACATTGGTAACTGTGATCAGGTTAGAACCTTCCGGTGGCAAATCTACGATGAATATTTCACCGATAATTCGCTTAATTTCATCAGCAACACGCTGGCGTCGATAATCCACCATCAGATAATTTCCACTTTCCTGTTTAAAACCTGAACGCCGGTCTGCTGTTCGATAAACTGCTTCCTCACCCCGTTTTTAATACGGCTCAATACTGATCGTTTATCTTTCAGTGAATGGGTATCCGGCAGTAATAATTCCATTTGCAAAATTCCAATTACCATTGATTATTGAAAAATATTCCTACACCAATTTCCGTTTGACCGATTTGACATCAAACACTTCAATAATATCGCCTTCTTCGTATTTTGTAAATCCTTCAAGAGCCACACCGCATTCATAGCCTTCCTGAACTTCCTTCACGTCGTCTTTAAACCGTTTCAGTGAAGAGATGTGGGCCTCGTGGAGTATTTCATCTTTCCGTTTAATTCGTCCCATCGCATTGCGGTGGACTTTTCCCTCTTTAACATAGGAGCCGGCAATAAACCCGATTTTGGGGATTTTAAAAACTTCCCGGATTTCAATAGTCCCGATATGTTCTTCGACTTTTTCCGGACTGAGAAGACCCTCAAGCGCAGCCTTGATATCATCCATTAATTCATAGATAATATTGTAATGCCGGATTTCAACATTTTCTTTCTTGGCAAGCTCTTTCACTTTCGGATTTGCCGTCACGTTAAACCCAATAATAACCGCTTCCGATGCTTTCGCGAGAAGTACATCGCTCTCACTTATATGACCGGCGGCTTTATGAGTAATACTGACCGCAACTTCTTCATTCCCGATAGTTCCCAGGGCTTCACTGATTGCCTCAACAGATCCATCCACATCGCACTTAAGGACGACGTTTAACTGTTTGATGCGACCTTCGGCAATCTGCTGGGAAATTGTATCTAATGTCCATTCTTTTGCTCGACGGAACTGCTGTTCGCGCTGAATTTTCTGACGTTCAGACGCAATTTTACGAGCTTCCCGTTCATCATCAACAACGGCAAACACATCAGCCAGGTTCGGCAGGACATCAAATCCCACAATTACTGCCGGATCAGAAGGTTCCACCTTTTTCAGACGGTGACCACGTTCATCATATATCGCCCTGATGCGACCGGCAGCCGGACCACAGACAAATGGATCACCAATGTTTGCAGTACCCTTCTGGATTAAAATCGTTGCTATGGGACCGTGTCGTTTATCCACTTCGGCTTCAATAACCGTACCTTTGGCAGCAGTGTCGGCATTCGCCTTTAATTCCATCATTTCAGATTCTAGTAAAAGCAGATCAAGCAGATGATCGATACCCTGGCCGGTTTTAGCCGATATCTCGGCTACCTGAACAGAACCGCCCCAATCCTCGACCAGAACGCCATGTTCGGATAATCCTCGTTTGACTTTATCGATATCGGCTTCAGGTTTATCCATTTTATTGATGGCAACCAGAATCGGTACCGAGGCCGCCTTGGCGTGATTAATGGCTTCAATCGTTCGCGGCATGACTCCATCATCGGCTGCGACAATAAGCACTACGATATCGGTAACCTGAGCGCCACGGGCACGCATTGCCGTAAACGCTTCATGACCGGGAGTATCTATAAATGTAATTTGTTTTTTATTTTCAAGCACCACTTTATAAGCGCCGATATGCTGGGTAATTCCTCCGGATTCACCGGCTACAACATTGGATCTGCGAATGTAATCGAGCAAAGAGGTTTTTCCGTGATCCACATGCCCCATTATTGCAATCACCGGAGGACGGGGAACGGCGTTTTCAAGATCTTCTTCGCTGTCTTCAAGCTTCAGAACTTCTTCTCCATACTGCTCAACCTGTTCAGCTTCATAGTCATATTCATCGGCAATAAGGGTAATCGTATCAAAATCAAGTCGCTGATTAATTGTCACAAACATACCCTGTTGAATACAAGTCGAAATCAGGTCTGCGACATCCACATTCAACATTTTTGCCAGGGTTTCTACGGTCGCATATTCACTGATTCGTATTTTGTTGGTTTCCTGCAGTTCGTCGTCTTTTTCTATTTCCTGTTTCCTGTATTTTTTCCGAGTTGATTTTTCATCCATTTTCGCCATTGTGCGACGGATTGATTCATCGACCTTGCGGTTGTCGATATTGGCTAATCGCTTATTCTTCTTGCCTTTCTTTGTATCTTCAGCAACGCCGGTTCGACGCTTGCCGCCTTTTTGGTCCAGCCTTGATTCAATATCTGAAATTGTAATTCTTCGCAGCTTTCGCTTTTCCTTCTTCTTTTTCTTCTGGTCCGTAGCCCCTGGTTCTTTCGGTTTTTCCTCGACACGTTCCTCAACTGCTCCCGGAGTAACATCGGTTAGTTTATCGGTTTCAAGCACATCTCTAATCAGCATTTTGTGGATTGACGAACTGAAATCGAGAGTAATCTTTATCGCTGACTCTATAACCGGGATAGCCTTCTGATAGATCTCAGATTCGATTTTTTTGCGCTCTGTTTCTGCACTTTTACGGGCTTCTTCTTCGGCTTTGCGCTTTGATTCGGCTTCCCGCCGCGCTCTTTCTTTTCGAAAACGCTCCACGACATCCTTTTCCTTGGCAAATTCTTCCAATATTTTCAGGTATGTCGATTCATCTACGGGAGACATGATTGTTTTTGCCGGAATTTTGTCCTTTTTCAGAAAATCGATAATCTCAATGTGAGAGATATTCAACTCTTTGGCAATTTCGAAAATACGTTTCTGCTTTACTTTTGAATCGTCAGTCATATCCAACTTTCTGTTATAGTCAGCCAGTGTATTTTTACTCCTGGACTAAATCATCGGCAATTTCATCATCGCAAAATTCATCATTAGCAGGTTTTTCATTGACAAATTCATCTTCTTCTTCGTCAAAATCATCCGAACTGGCTGCTTCTGCCTGGGCTGCTTCCCGGGCGGCTTCCAGTTTCTCTTTCCGTGCCTGAAGCGCTTCGTCAACAACAACTATTATCTTTTCTACTGTCTTTTCGCCTAGACCTTTGATGCTTATCAGCTCTTCCTGAGGTGTATTCAGTAACTCTTCGGCAGTTTCAATACCGACGGAATAGAGCAATTTCCAGCTATGTTCCGTTAACCCTTCAATCTCTTCGAGATACATCGTTTCCGATTCCGACATCTCATAATCGGATTTCCTGATAGCGTCAATCGTATACCCGGTAACTTCCGATGCCAGGCGAATATTCTGGCCCATCTTACCAATAGCTACAGAAATTTCATCATCGTCGAAAATTGCCAGGGCTGTCTTCTTCTCCTCGTCAATTTCCAGCATGTAAGGCTTCGCCGGAGACAACGCTCTCGTGATTAATATTTCCGGTTCGCTGCTGTTATTAATGATATCAATTTTTTCATTGTTCAATTCCCGGACAATGGCCTGAATACGGCTGCCTTTAATACCAACACAGGCGCCGACGGCATCGATCCGGCGATCGTTGGATTCGACAATCACTTTACTGCGGTCACCCGGGTGCCGGGCAACTTTTTTAATCTCGATGGTCCGGTCATAAATTTCAGGAACTTCGTTTTCAAAGAGCTTGATCAGGAACTGGGAATCGGATCGAGATACGATAATTTCCGGTCCGACAGTTCCAAGAATGGCCTCTTTAAGAATCGATTTCAGGCTTTCGCCCCGGCGATATCGTTCTCCCGGAATCTGCTCTTCCCGGGGCATTTTCAGTTCCGCTTTACCAATGTTAATAAATATGGCGTCCCGGCGAATCTGGTGCACATCACCAATAATGATCTGACCGATTTTTTTAGAATACTCTTCATAAATAGAATTTTTCTCAACCCGCAGTATCTGCTGATTCAAAATCTGTTTGGCATGCGAAATCAATCGTCTACCGAAACTGGCTGGCTCGATGATTTCAACATAGGGATCACCAACATCGAGATCAGGCTCCATAATTCTGGCATCTTCAAGACTGATTTCGGTAACCGGATCTGTCACCTCTTTGACAATTACTTTTTGATGATAAATTTCAATCTCGCCTTTGTCCATATTCACGATGACATCGAAATTTTCAGTATTTTCATATTTCTTCTCAATCAAAGTGAGGAAGACTTTTTCGATAATTTCACCCAGCTCACTGCGATCAACATTTTTTTCGCGGGCGATCTGGGAAAACGCCTCAATTATTTCACGGTTAATCAATTGGTAACTCCTCTAGGTTTTTCTTACCATTTAATTTCAATTTTTGCATAATCGAGATCACTGAATTGAAGCGCTTTTTGAACACCTTTTATATCCAGAACTAACTTCTCTTCAGTTACCTCAACTAAAATTCCGTTAATTGGTGATTTCATTGATGAAGACATGTGATATATTTTTAATGTGCGGCCGATATTGCGGGGAAAATCGCGGTATTCCGTCAATTTGGAATCAATTCCCGGCGAACTGACCTCCAGGTGATACCCATCATTGAACAGTTGATCCAGAACTTCATTTGAATTGATCGTTTTGGTAATCGAAGCTATCTCATCCAATGTAATTCCCGACAACGTCTGAATCACAACCTTGAAGAAGCTGCGCTTTCCTTGCAGCGTGACGGCAAAATCAACCAAATAGGCGCCGCTTTCTTCTACAATTTGTTCAATAACCGCTTTTACTTTTTCCTTCACGATAGTCATCATCTTTCTCCATACGAAAAAAGTGGGTCTGTCAACCCACTTTCAACGGCGAAATATACGGTAATTAAATAAATTATGCAACTCTATTTACGATTACCCTTTTAGGACCTTAAGCTTTGCATTTAAGACATCATAGTCGGTTTTGTATTTGTTATCCAGGTCTTCGGCAGGAATCTTTTTGAGCACCGATTCGGCTTTTTCAATATTTTTCACGCTGATGTAGTTTCTGGCAGCGTTGAAATAGCACTCATATTTTAAAAATATATATGGGGATTTTTTGCCACCGCTTTCAAAATATTCAGCGGCCTGCAGCAGCTCACCCTTTCGCTCATAGCAGACGCCCAGACCATTATATGCAGCCGCAACAAACATATCATCATGTCCGTAATCATCAATATATTTCCGGTAATTCAGCTCCGCATTGTTAAAATCATCTTTCGACATATAGGTGCCCGCTAACATCAGCGTAGCCATTCCGGCACTTTTTGTTCCGGGATTTTTATCGATCAGAGCCTCAAACTGCACTATGGCATTCTCAACATCGCCGACCGCAAGAGCCATTTCGGCCATACCGAGTTCACCGGCAGCTTCCTTGTTGGCATTACTCTTTGACCGGATCATTGCGATACTGAGCGCCACAATCACCAAAGCGGCAATCAGAACATAACTGAGGATTTTTCCCTGATCTCGAACCAATTGTTCTACCTGGGAAATTTTCTCCAATACCGGATCTTTTTTGATCTCTTTTTTTAAAATCTTTTTCTTGGGTTTTAACATGAATTTATCTCCTTTTTCAAATCTTCACGTACCCTCGCCGGGACTCGAACCCAGATCAGAGGATTAGGAATCCCCTATTCTATCCGCTTGAACTACGAGGGCTTAAAAAGCGGATAAAGTTATGTTTACCGTCAATAAAAACCAAGCATTATTCTGTCATTTAGACAAACTTTCTGAATGTATGACTCCTGCCAAAACATGTATATTTATGTATATTTTGACATCTGAAACCGGATACGCAACTGGATACGGAATATCGGATTCATTTACTTTTTGTTATGACACCCACCCCCTCCCAGTCTCAGGGGGGCGGCGGTCCTTGTTTTAAATATATGACCGCAGACACTGACCTGGAATTGATTAGTGATAATCAGTACAAGAACTTGCATGGTTTATAACCATTATTAATATCGCCACCTTTTTCCTTGTACTACACTGCGATATTGTGTATCTTTCCGATGTATATGGAGAAATTGAAAATGAGAACAATTACCAATCAATCAAAAACGCAACGGCTAAACCTTACCATTCTGCCGGACTTGACCCGCAGGGCTGAATCAATATCAAAACGGATGAAAATTTCGATCAGCGAAATCGTCCGGCAAGCTTTAAGCGATTATCTTGACCGACTGGAACGGGCAGATTTGGAAAAACGGCTATCTGAAGGTTATCAGGCTAACACGGCTTATTATAGTCAACAGCAAGAAGACTGGAAACATGCCGACCGGCTCTAAATATTCTGGCTTGGTTGAACCGCTTAAGCGCGGTGATGTTTACCTGGTCAACCTTGATCCGAAGCTTGGCTTTGAGATGGGCAAACTCAGGCCAGCAGTGATCATTCAAAACAATATCGGAAATCAATATTCGCCGGTGACTATTATTGCGCCGATTTCCAGCGTCAAGGAAATCACGAGGCCATTGCCTATAATGGTTTCCCTTGCTAAAGGCGAAGCGGGACTTGACGAGGATAGTTATATTGACTGCGGGCAAATCCGAACCATTGACAAAGCGAACCGCCTGATTCATAAACTCAGAGAATTGCCAAAAGCGAAAATATCGGAACTTGACCAGGCAATTAAAATCAGCCTAAGTCTGGAATAAGATTTTTAATATAAAAGCCAGATAGGGTAGCACCCGAACGAGACTTGGAAATTGCTTTTATCGGCCGGAGTCAAACTTAGGGTTGATAAACAATCCAAACATTTTCCGGAGCGTCTAAAGTTTTATCACTATTCATGTTAACATCCGTTAAAGTGACATAATCTCCGGCATCAGGGGCCGACGATTCAGTTCCGGCCGCATTTCCATTCATATCAATAAACGCATAAAGGATATACTCCCCTTCTTCAATATTGGTCCCAGTATAAGTCGCCGTGCCGCCACTGAAGGTCGCATCGGTTGAATATAAAGCCTCAGCAGTCATACCGCCGCCTTTACTCACCAGTTTCATATAAGCCTTGACACCATCATTGATACCGCTTTTAGTGACCGTACCACTCAGTGTAAAAGTTTCATCTGAGTTCTCATCTACGTCATCACATGATGTCGAAATGAACGAAAAAGCAACTACTACAATCAATAATACCTTAAAAAAACGATTCTCTCGTATAATCTTCTCCTTTTCTTTCAAAGATACATTTCTTTTAAAACAATTATTTTGCTCTTCTCTCTATCGACCTTGATTCGCAATCATTCATAACCAAATAATGGTGAAAAACTACATATTTCATAAGAAAAGCACAAGCATTAATAAATGTTCCTTATTGTCTTAAGCTCTGAGTCGAGATGTCTGTTCATCTCAGGTAAAAGATTTCTATTTCATCTTCAAAGATTTATTTAGTTCCTCGATCATTTCAGGGGTTATGGAAGTATCAGAATAAATCTTTGTAAACAGGCTCGGATCGGTCTTCAGATGTTCATAATCCGCTTCGCGTACGGTTATCAGGTTTCCCAGGGATTCTTTGATAGCCATACCGACGATGAGTTGCTCGGTTCCCGTTTTAAAATAGGCGGCCGGCCGGTTGAATACTTTTGGAAATATTACCAGCAGATATTTTGCTGTTTCCGGAATATACTTCAGCATCAGATTCATTCTTGGTTCAGTTTCATTGATATTCATTGAGATAATCCTAGCGCCAAAATCAGGCACATTCGGATTACCCCGTATCAGCCGGTCCACCTGCTGTAAATGCATATAAAACCAACGAAAAAGCCGGCTTACCTCCTGATAATCACTTGAAACCGCCAGATATGCCGCCCGCAGATAATTGTTCAGGAAAAATAACCGGCCGGTTTTGCTTTCGCAAAGCTGTATTAATTCCGCGTTGCCGACCCGAGAACCGTTTAGTAACCGGTCAATCTGCTGTTCCGCGATCAATGTATTTTTTAAACCGGCCTGAAAATGAAAATGCGGGCTTGATGCGCCCGCCATGGCACCATTATAAAAGATGGAATAATCCGTCAGCGTTTTCGAAAGCGAAACTATCTCTTCAAAGGAACCGGCAATCATCTGCGGATCGTGATTAACAGAAGCAATCGTCAGATCCCCGGGAATTGTGATACCGGGATTCGCCAGGACTATAAACCGATTTTCAAGTGTCAATATCCCCTTCTGCTCTGCATCCAGATTGCATAAAATACAGGGCTGGGAGTTAAATTGTTTGGATTCAAAGGTCTTAGCAGTAATGCTGGGTGCACGGGTTTCATTTAACGTAACAACAATGTCGATACCCTGAACATTGACGACATCTTTTTGAATCCGGGAGTAGGTATCCAAATTCCGAATAAGACGTGGCCAGCCATCGACCCGATCGTTCTGCTGCCTGATAAGCGCCGCCGCTCTCGAATTGTCATCAATATTTCTTTTATCAGTAAAGAAAGGTCTAAGTTCGGAATCGCTTAAATGGTGTTCGCTAAAGTTCATAAATTAATTTTACAGTAAATCAGAATCCAACCCGGTTGTTAAATTTATGATAATATGGATTACTTAAAACCAAATGTTTCAACTCCTCAATAATAGATAACTTGAAAGAATATTTTGAGTAATTTTTCCGGACCAGAACATCTGAACCCAATTCTTCACTGTCAGTATTTGAACTGTGCCGGACTGCGATATAGTTAGCCTCGTCCAGATTTCGTTCAATGATGTACCCCAGCATAAGCAATTGATCCGACAAAGCCGCATCTTCACCGTACAGCAAATCGGGATATCCGCCGGTAGTAATGATGGCTTCTTTCCGATAATATCGTGGCGCGCCGGGACCGGGAATACAAACCTGGAGCAACGGATTATTCTGATTGCACAGATATTCATCATGGAGAATGATCTGATTATCAAGGGTCAATTCACCGGTTTCGGAATTCCGGGCAGCTGTCTGATAAATACCGATAATCGCCGCGGCTCCGCTCTGTTCAAACTGTTTCAGTATCTTCGTGACGGGGTCGCCAATTAATACATCATCGGAATCAAGTTGCCCGATTATCCGGTTTTGGGATTTATAGACACCATAATTCCGGGCGCCTCCCAATGTCATCCCGGATACTTTGTAAACTTTTATGAGTTCAGGGAGCTTTTCGACATAAGCTTGTGCAACTTCCGGCGTATTGTCATTGCCATTATCGACGATAATCAATTCGATAGGAATGCCCGGATCGACACGCTGACGGACTTCGATAATAGATTCGATGGCATAATGAATCAGGTGGGCCCGGTTGTAGGTTGGCAACACAAAGGAGATTCCGTCACCCAAAGACGGATTAGCAATTACTTTGCGGCTGAAATAATCATCCGGCAGGAAGGCGCCAATATCTTTCAGGTATTTCTGAAAACTGATCGGTCCCCACTCAAAACGGGCCGGGTCCTTTGTATAAGAGAAATGCCGGCCGATTTTTTGCGATTGATGAGCTTCGAATCTCGCCTGCAGTCCCTCGCCCGGATAATAGGCCTTTCCACGTCGAAAGGAATATAACGGTTTGGGAATCGTGTAAAGACTCCCTTTTTGAGCAAGCACGCCCATCCGTACGGCATAGTCATAACCGTAGTCAACATCAATATCAAATGTGCGTGAATTAATATATTTCGGGCAAACGGCAATTAGCGATCCATGGCAATACAGTCCGGGATTGTTTGAACGACTGGGGATGATAATATTGGATGGATCGTGCCCGGGTTTCAACTTTTGCAGGACAGGTTCACCGGAAGAAATCTCGTCCATATATTCATAATGATCGCTGATTATAAATCCCGCGTCCGTCAAACGATAGTATTCAAAAAATGTATTGATCGATTCCTGGCGGATATCAATGTCATCACCGGGTGTATGCAGAAACAGCAGATCGCAATCCAGAAGTCCTTTTTCTTTGGCATTCAAAACCGCGCCGTTAAAATTCTTGTAAACGCCATAATTCATCAATATTCGGCCCGAGTACTCATCGGGAAAATTGCCCAGCAGGTAGCGGTCTCCCTCGGATAAGATCAGAATTTTGCTTGTATTGTCCGTATTACTTAGGGTCTTTAGAATAACTTCTCTAAGCTGCTTTAATCCGTTCGGATCGGTTTCACTGGCAAAGAAAAGCATGGTCGCTTTCATATGAGAACCCCTCGGCTTTGAATTAGAAATCCTTTGCTGAGCACTGCAAAAAGCGGCTCTGTTTCGATCAGGTTATAGTTTCCAATCCCAGAAGGGAATCTTCGATTAATTTTCATAAAACATCTCAGAATAATACACTACTTTATAGTTAGTAAGTTAACCATTCTAATTTCAAAAGTACAGTAGATTGTGAAGCCTGAAAATTTTTGTGTATCTCCGGACTATTCTGTATTTTACAGTCAGCTAAGAAAGGTAAAATATGAAGCTTCGAACCTATGTCACTGCAATTCTTCTGATCATTTGCCTATATCAGTGCACCGGCACAAAAACCCCGGAAGCGCGCTCAATTCAATGGCTATATTCCATTGATTCGGCGCGTGTAGCCGCACAACAGCAAAAAAAACCAATCATGATCGATTTTATGGCCGAGTGGTGTCCTCCCTGCAAGGCGATGGAAGATTCCACATTTAACCAGTCCGGTGTAATTGATAAATCACAGCAATTCATCACCCTGCGGATAGACGTTGACAAACAACCCGATGTCGCCATTGACTACAATGGAAACGCCCGGAAATACGGCGGCGTCGGAATTCCAAACCTGTTGTTTCTATCTCCGGATAATGAAAAAATCAAACACGTTATCGGATACCACAATGCCGAACAGCTGATTGCAGTCATGGATTCCGCACTGCAACTGTATTCGGAGATGCAGTAAGTTTGATTTATTTATAAAACACCCTTTACAATCCCTTCAACATCGCCAATTACTACATATACTTCAAGCGGGAAGAGTGCGCCTGCTGAAGACGCTGTTCTATAAGCTCTCTTTGAACCGGTAATTCCCTGCGCCGACCAGAGAACTTGTGCGACTTCGGTAAGCGTCAACGGTTCATCTTGATACGCTCTGAC
>JAUSPJ010000039.1 GCA_030655795.1 Fidelibacterota bacterium
ATCCAAACCCTGTCCGACTTTATTGAGTTACCCGTATTTCCCGCTGACCCTGTTACATATACCAGCGCTGCCATCCCGCTATCCCTATTTGATACAATCATTGCTTTTGAGTGGCGCTACAACCAGTCGCCGGAAAACATATTGAGAACACCGGTGAATTTCAAAGTAGCAACACCGAATAACAGCATCGGCAGCAGCTCGCCGGACTCGGTTTTATCCGTTACTTTTCCTGTCAATTCTGTTTACGATACGCTCATTACATGGATTAATCAGACAAGAATGTACAGCAATGCGAATATTTCCGCTATCTCCGACCCCTATACCATCTTCCCGCTTGAACAACCGCTCAGGTCTGACATTTTACTGGAAATTAAACTCCCGGTCGGAACAGAAGACCTGGAAAAAATCGGACTTTACCAACTGGACGATGATGAATGGAGCTTCCTGGGTAACCAATCAAATCCCGAGCAAACCACCATCAGCGCCTATACAGATAAATTCGGTTCGGTGGCACTGTTAAAAGATATAGAATCGCCAGTTATTTCAGATATATTTCCCGGTAATGGCGGTCGTTTCCGGTCTCAGGATATTACATATATCAGTGCAATCGTGAAAGATAATCTTTCCGGATTAAAAGACGATACATCCATTTCGGTACTAATGGATAACCGGCCGTTATACGCGGAATACAATGCACCGAAAGATCATATCCGGTATAAAACGTCCGGCAGCCTTTCGAAAGGTCAACATACGCTGACAATTACCGTTACCGATCGGGCCAATAACTATACCACGAAAAACAGCGCCTTCACCGTTTATTAAATCCCATGTTTATACCGCTTAAAGACTCCAGCATCCGACTCAGCCCGCCCTATATCACGATTGCAATTATCCTGATAAATATCTGTGTGTTTATTTACCAGTCAACGCTGCCCCCGGATGCATTAAAGTCCTGGATATATTCTACCGGCGTCGTGCCGAATCGGCTTTTTGATAACGGCCTCATTGGGCTCGTGTCTCCATTCATCAGCTCTCTGTTTATTCACGGCGGTTTTCTTCATCTGGCCGGAAATATGTTATATCTGTGGATTTTTGGTGATAATATTGAAAGCACCCTGGGACACGGTAAGTTTATTCTTTTTTATCTTAGCGCCGGAATTATTGCGACACTTTGCCAAATCGTCATTCAACCCCAGGCCGATATCCCCGTTATCGGCGCCAGCGGAGCAATATCAGGAGTATTGGGCGCCTATTTAATCCGCTATCCCCGCGCCCGAATTCAGGTTTTTATCTGGCTGATCCTGATTATTCAACGGGTCTGGGTGCCGGCCGCCTACGTTTTAGGGTTCTGGTTTTTACTCCAGTTAAGCAATGGGCTTGGCGCCCTGACATTCCAACAACAGGGCGGAGTTGCCTGGTTTGCGCATATTGGTGGATTTTTAGCCGGTATTGCATTATTATTTACTCTGGAACCTTATGAAAGGAAGCGAATATGGAAACAGCTAAGCCGGAAGTATTAAAACAGCACGCCCAAAAGGCAGCAACTTTTTCGCATTCGCCTTTCTCCCATTACCCGGTCGGGGCCGCCCTGTTGGCGGAAGATGGTACAATTTTTCACGGGTGCAATATCGAGTCCAGTTCCTACGGGCTGACCGTCTGTGCCGAACGGAACGCCATTGCTGCCGCCGTTGTAAGCGGTCATAATAAATTCAAAGCCCTTGCCGTCTATTCCAATAACGGCGCCACGCCCTGCGGAGCCTGTCGTCAGGTTATTTGGGACATCTGTGGGGATATACCCATTTATATATTCACAAAGGACGGCAAATCTGAACTGTATCGTTCCAAAGCTTTGTTGCCGGCGCCGTTTGACGACACCAAACTCAAGAAAGAAAACAAGCAATGAAACAGTCAATCCTAATCGGGATCGCCGGGGGCACGGGTTCCGGTAAAACGTCGATGGCGAAGAATATTGTGCGCGATTTTAATCCCCAACAAGTTGTTATAATAGAACAGGATTCCTATTATTTTGATCTTAAAGATATCCCTCTGGACGCACGCCATCATCACAACTTTGATCATCCGGAAGCCTATGATTTTGAATTGATGAAAAAGCAGATCCGCGATCTTATTAATGGAAAAACCACCGAAATTCCCATTTATGATTACAAAAACCACACCCGCAGCGCCGCGGTACACCTGGTTGCCGGCCATAAAATCATCGTTCTTGAGGGCATTATGGTTCTTTTCGATCCCGAGCTACGCGATCTGATGGATATAAAAATCTATATTCAGACAGCTCCCGATATCCGGTTTATCCGACGCCTTTCCCGTGATATTAAATATCGCGGCCGCTCGGTAGAATCCGTGATTCACCAATACCTGGATACCGTCCGCCCCATGCACGAACAGTTCATCGAACCGACCAAGCAATATGCCGATATCATCATACCCGAGGGCGGACATAACACGGTTGCCGTCGATCTGTTTAAAACAAAAGTAACATCCCTGTTAAAACATCTTACAAAATAAAAACATTATTTCAATACGTGTATCATAAACAAATAACATCAAAACAGTATTAGGAATACAAATGCACAGTCACACCATGCGTAGTTATCCAATGGGAATTGAAGAAGTCGTTGCTATCACCGGAAAACCTTCCGGCTGGATTGAAGTTATATGCGGAAGCATGTTTTCCGGAAAAACCGAAGAACTGATCCGCCGTCTCCGGCGCGCCCAAATTGCCAAACAGAAAGTTGCCATTTTCAAACCGATGATTGATATCCGGTACAGTGAAGACCACATTGTCTCTCATAATATGCAGAAAATACCGTCAATTGCCGTGGAAAAAGCCGAAGACATTCTAAAACATGTCAAAGACGCCCACGTGCTGGGTATCGATGAAGCCCAGTTCTTCGACAGCTCTCTTGTGGCGGTCTGTAGACAATTGGCGGAATCCGGAAGGCGGGTGATTGTGGCCGGTCTTGATAAAGATTACCGTGGTGACCCGTTTGAACCGATTCCCCAGCTGCTTTGCGAGGCAGAATATATAACTAAAACCCTGGCAATATGCATGAAATGCGGAAATCCCGCCAGCTATACACAGCGCATTTCAAAATCCAGTGAGCGGGTTCTGCTGGGCGCTACCGATACTTATGAGGCCCGCTGTCGAATCTGTTTCGAAGCGCCGGAAGAATGAGTATTTAATTCAGAATTAATTAAAGGAAAAAAACATGCGTTTTATCGGAGTACTCGGAATTATTACATTGCTCGGAATCGCTTTTCTAATGTCGAACAACCGAAAAAAGATTAATCTGCGAACAGTGATCTGGGGAATGACATTACAGCTGCTTTTTGCCGCCATTATCCTGGGCGCACCACTTCTATCATATTTCGCGATGCTGCTGTTTGTCGGCCTGATTATTCTTTACCTTTTCAGCGATGAAATAAACACCGGCGCCGTTAGAGAAAATCAGTATTTAACCGCCGGGATTATCATTCTATTCACATTTCTGGCTGGCGCCGTTTTTTACTTTTTGAACAATTTTAATGTTCTCACAATTTTTTGGTGGGTATTGTTATTGATCATTATCATCAAGGCCGCCTTAAAAAATTCCCAATATCAAAAATATCTGGTGGCCGGACTGCTTAGTTCCGGATATGTCTGGATTTTCAGTCACGGTTATACCGGGCAAATAATTTTTTCGCTGCTCAGCCAAAAAGTTGAAACCTTTTTGGCGCTGGCAGATCTCGGATCGGAATTCATGTTCGGAAACCTCGCTGTTTCCAAACATTTCTTCCCTGGTTCTGATTTCTGGCCGGGGTTTGGCTACCAGTTTGGATTCAAAGTCCTTCCGGTCATTATCTTTTTCGGCGCTTTTATGTCAATTCTGTATCATCTTGGCGTCATGCAGCTGATTGTTAAATGGATGGCCCGTTTCATGCAGTGGACCATGGGAACCAGCGGAAGTGAAACACTTTCTTGTTCGGCAAATATTTTTGTGGGCCAGACCGAGGCCCCCCTCTTAATTCGCCCATTTTTAAACGAAATGACAATGTCCGAATTGCTGACCATTATGGTCGGTGGTTTTGCCACTATCGCCGGCGGTGTTCTGGCCGGATATATTGCCATGGGGGTCAGCGCCACTCATCTCATCGCCGCCAGCGTCATGTCGGCGCCCGCTGCGCTGGTGGTGGCAAAAATCATTTACCCCGAAACCCAATTTTCAAAAACATCCGGCGATGCCGAGCTGCCCAAAGATATTATTAAAACCAGTAATCTTCTTGACGCGGCCAGCAGCGGCGTTGCAGACGGGCTAAAATTGGCCGTGAATGTCGGCGCCATGCTGATTGCATTTATCGCTCTGATTGGATTAATCGATACAATCCTGGCTTTTACCGACAGACTAATCGACGGAAAACTTTTTGGGGGCGCCTTTTATCAATACACCAACGCCAGCGCTCTCTCGCCGGTGAAAGGTGAATACACCGGTATTTTCCCCGGCAGTTTGAAGACATTCTTTGCAACGGTTTTGAGTCCGCTGGCCTGGTTGATGGGGGTTTCCTGGCAGTATGCCGGGGAGGTTGGCAATTTGTTGGGAATCAAACTGGCCCTCAATGAATTTGTGGCCTACGGTTCTCTGGCGGAGCTGATTCACAATGGCGTCATGGACGAAAAAGCTGTCGTTATATCCACTTATGCGTTATGCGGGTTTGCAAATTTTGCATCGATCGGAATTCAAATCGGCGGTATTAGCGCCCTGGCTCCGAAAAGACGTTCCGATCTTTCCAGGGTTGCCTTAAAAGCCATGTTTGGCGGAGCGATTGCTAGCTGGCTCACCGCTTCAATCGCAGGTATATTAATATAAATTCAACGAGGTATTTTTATGAAACTGATATTATTGGGCCCTCCCGGCGTCGGTAAAGGCACTCAGGCACAATTACTTACAAATGAGTACAAGATCCCCCAGATATCAACCGGTAATATATTGAGAGGAGCAATCCAGAAGGGTTCCGATCTTGGGAAAAAAGCCAACAGCTACATGTCAAAAGGCGAACTGGTTCCGGACAATATCATGCTGGGATTAATCCAGGAAAAATTGTTTGGAGACACACCGCTCAACGGATATATTCTAGACGGTTTCCCGCGAACACTGGTCCAGGCAAAGGCTCTGAAAACCATGTTTGAGGAACACAATGACACCCTCGATGCGGTACTATCTCTGGAGGCAGACGAGAATTTAATTCTGAAACGACTGTCATCGCGGCGCACATGCCGGAACTGCAAAACAGTTTATAATTTAATCACAAAACCACCGGTCGTCGTCGGTGTTTGCGATGTCTGCTCCGGAGAATTATATCAACGGGACGACGATAAAATTGAAACCATTCAAAATCGAATTGCCGTATATAAAAAACAAACCGAACCTCTCATCGATTATTATCGGGCAGCGGGGATATTGATTGCTATCGATTCCTCCGGCAGCCCACAGGAGGTTCATGCGTTTATAACATCTCAATTGGAGGATTAAAAACCGTGGTAACAATCGGCATTACAGGTGGTCTTGGATCAGGAAAAAGCACCGCCTGTCAGCGCCTGAAAGAAAAGGGCGCCGTTATTTTTGATGCAGATTCTATTGCAAAACAGGTTTTGCATAACAGTCTAATTCAGGAACAGTTGGTTGATGAATTTGGCGCTGATATTATTCAAAATGGCGCTGTAAACACCGGCAAGCTGGCAAAAATAGCCTTTAGCAGCGAGTACAATCAGGCTGAACTGAATAACATCGTCCACCCCTATGTTATTGAACAATTTGAAAAATTACGCGACGAATTCGCCGATAAAGACGGTCTGCTGGTGATGGACGCACCCCTGATTTTCGAATCCGGAATTGATGCGCATTTCGACCATACTGTCCTTATTTATTCAACAATGAAATTGCGGATTAATCGGGCGATGAAACGTGGGAATTTGTCCCGGGAACAAATTTTGCGGCGGATGGACCTCCAGATGCCCGAGGAAGAAAAACGGGAACTGGCTTCAATTGTCATCGAAAACAACGGTCCAATCGAGCATTTATACGAAAAAATCGATAAATTATATGCCGGTTTAATGGGCGAATAAAATCGCTTATTTCTCATTACGGTAATTCCTATCAGATTATCTTTCCAAAACATTTATATAAATGGCTGGATTTCGCTCCGGTTTTTGTAAATTTGGGGCGATGAACCGGTTCCGCCTCAAGAGTATTTTCATAATTATTGCAATGATAATTTCTGTCTGTCCCGCTCTCCTGTCGGGCGCTGTGCAAATCCACGATCTCAGAATTGAAGACGAACCGGATATTCGTCAGTGTATCAATTACACACCTCTGTTCCGCTGGCAAATCACGGATTCAACCGATGAATTGTCTTTGCTTTTGCAAATCCGGCGGTTAAATGCCGACGAAGATTCCCTGGTCTGGACCAGCGACACAATACCCTATCTGGGAAATCACTTCCATTACCGCAGTTTGGGCTCACTAATCGATGGAAATACGTACTGGTTTTCGATTCAGATTTTTACAAACGACACGAGTCGCGAGGATTTTAAATCAATTTATTTTACAATGAATATGCCGCCATCGTCGCCCGGAGTCGGTTCCGGGAAACCGCTTGTATTTGAAGACCGGCAGCTCGTGTTCCCGTTTATAATATCTCAGGATCGGCAGGTTTCTTCATCAGAAATAATATACCGGGTCCAGATCGTCTCCGATTCTCTCGCAACAAAAGTCCTTGCCGACACCCTTGTTCCAGCCCAAACCATTATTAATAATCAGATCACCTTTTCTGAAAATACCAAGCTGAATGATAACTCAGCATATTACTATCGGATTCAAGCAAGCGACGGGGTGGAATTTTCATATTGGAGCCCCTCACAGAAATTTTATATCAACCACAAAAACGATCCGCCGGGTCCTTTTAGTCTAATTAGTCACCTTCAGGGCGACACCCTGTCCGAACACCCGACGCTTATGTGGCAGGTTTCGGTTGATCCGGATGCCGAATTCGGAACAGACAGCGTTAGTTACATCGTTGAGTACTCAACTGACCCACTATTTAATTATTATGTCAATCAAGCCCGGATATCCGATCAATCCACCAGCTTTTTTTTAAGCAATCTTCAAAATCATGAAACCTATTACTGGCGCGTCTTCGCTGTCGATACAAAAGGATCATCACAACAGAGTGAACAGAATGGATATTTTACTCTGAGTACCGGCAATCAGATTCCGGCAATTCCCCGGATTCTGGCTCCGCGGGACCTGCAAATTCTTGACCCGAATCAGTACATTCTCTGGCAATTTGAAGATGATCCGGACAAGCTTGATCGTTTATCGTTTACTGTGATTATTCTCGACCGTATTGACAAAACGATTGTGTTTCGAGAGCATATTTCCGATTCACTGCTTACCGCCTCCCGGTTCGGACTGGCTGAAGATTTCAGTATCGGGTATAATAACCTGGCACAATATCAGCTTCGTCGGATAGATCTCAGCAATCTTCGTGACGGACACTACTATGATGTTCAGGTTGCCATCAATGATAACTGGGGCGGATATGTATCCACTGCCTGGGACAATGCCGGTTTTCAATATGATGATAATATTAATACGCCCCCGTATGCACCGGCGTCCGGATTTTCTCCAGATATGGAGATTATTAAAACCCTGCGCCCGTTATTCAGCTGGAATCCCGCCATAGATACCGATGTCAGGGATCGAATAAAATACCGGGTTCAAATCAGCCGGGATTCGACATTTACCGACACCCGTTTTATTACTCAGGACAGCCGTTATAATTTTCCCCAGGTTCGATTGAAGACAGGCCTAGTTGAAAACACAATATACTACTGGAGAGTGCGCTCAATTGATTTGGAAGAGGCAATGTCGCCATGGTCCGGTGTAAACCAATTTACAGTAAACCAGTACAATGAAGCGCCATCCAAAGCCGTAACAATTGTCTCTCCAATAGATCTGACAGAGATCGCCGAAAACCACACCTTCAAATGGAAACCGGTTTTCGATCCTGACCCTGGAGATTCGGTTCGCTATCTCCTGGAAATTGACGGAGACAGCCGCTTTGGTTCGGCGATCATTCGCCATACCATAAAATCAATTATACATGCATCGGATTTCTGTAAATCGGATACATTATCATACCCATTGTCTTCTATTCCCGGCAATGAGCAGCTTCAGGACAATCAATTGTACTACTGGCGGGTTATAGCATTGGATAAATTCGATATCAGAGGTCCGGTTCCCGAAATTTCACTCCGTTTTGTTTATAATCAGTTTAACGATCCCCCGGAAAGCGTAAAAAGCGGGTTTATGCCCTCCGGCGAACAAACAGTCAACTCCCGCCGGCCCGTTCTGCGTTGGGACTCCGCCAGCGACCCGGATTTTTCTGATTTGCAATTCAGTATTTCTTACCGTATACAATTATCTCCGGATGCACTCTTTACCGAAGAAAACTGTTCGGAATATCATACTAATCCGGCTGAAAACAGGTATCAATTGGTCGGGCAACTTGAAGAAAATAAAAAATACTATTACCGAGTTCGGGCTGTTGACTCACACGGCGCACAGTCGGCCTGGTCGACAATCAATTCATTTATTACCAATGAAATCCCGGAACCGCCGACACCGGTATCCGGTGGCTTTATTCCGAAAGATTCAATTATTGTGAACACCTCTGATCCAATGATTACCTGGCTGCCGACAACAGATCCCGATCCGGGACAATATGAACGTGATTTATTTTACGATGTGCGCTATTTTGTAACCAAAAAGCCCAATAAATACTACTATTCCCAAAGCGAAAAAGGCGTGCCCAGCGTTCAGCTCGTCTATCTTAAAGAGGATGAATATTATGGGTATCAGGTTGCGGCCACGGATCCGGAAGGTTTGACAAGCGAATGGTCAGAGATTCAGCATTTTGGCGTCAATGCCTACGATAATCCCCCGGCTTATTTTCAGTTGGTGTCACCCCGTTTTTATGAGGATTCTGTTTTGACTGACATGAGCTTTCAGTGGCAAAGCAGCGTCGACAAAGATCTGGCCGGGATGGTTCAATATACCCTCTATTACTCTACCGACAGTACATTCTATACAAACAGCTATGAGACCTCAATCGAAACCGATGACAGCCTTTTTGTCAGTTACCGCCCGGCGGTTCCTCTCGACCGGAAAACCAAATACTTCTGGAGGGTAGTAGCTACAGACAACGAATGCAATCAAACATGGGGATCCAACAGTAATAACAACCCCTTTGTGTTCACAACCATCGGGTACAGTAAATACAGCGACGGTTCCCTGCCAAAAAGTTTCATGCTGCAACAGAATTATCCCAATCCCTTTAACCGGCAGACAACTATAAAATATTCTGTTTCAGAGCTGGGTCCGGTTGAGGTCACCATCTACGATGTTCTCGGCAAACGAATCAAATCTCTGGCGGATGGACAACATCAGCCGGGAGTATATGAAGCAACCTGGGACGGTACAGACAGCAGTGGGGCGCCGGTCCCGGGCGGCATGTATCTCTGCCGGATGAATGCCCGCAACTTCAGCTCCCGCAAAAAAGTATTGCTGATGAAATAGTGTTTTATTGGTGTTCTTCGCGGATACTCTTTAAGAATTCAACATAGCTTACCGGCAATAACCAGTAGTAGGCCTGTTCAATAACAAAATCTATCAAATTCCGGCTATAAGAAGGCCGTCCGCCAATGTTGGTGATATATAAAAACGCTTCGGCAACCCGGCCGTCGAGAAAACGGATCTCTTTTGTCAGCTTTTCAAATTCACCAAGAGCTTCGACCTCCTTGATGTCCAGCAGATGAATATCACGCATCGACAGGCACCAAACGACCCCCCAGATAGATGACGACTCATCTTCAGTAACAGTTATTTTACCCTTAGAGTTAAAGGTTAAGCGGTGACCGCGTAACTCGGCAACGCCCTCAAAAGACACCCCCGGACAAATATCCCGGACAATGTCTTCGTTCATGTTATCGGCATAGGCAAAATAAAGCCGGGTGTTTGTCATGCCACCCCCTCCAAAATAAATTAATCCCCATTTCAAAATCGTGCCGTAAAAATATCAACAATAACCACCTAAATGCAAGATTAATGTCAGAAATTTTATTTATGTGAAAATACTGGACTTGTTTGGTTTAGGGAGATACGCTTTCCCGAAATTAGAAACACAGGGGCGGTTATAGGAAAAATGTTTTATAATTCCTGAATACGATTTTCGATTAGCGGGGAATTATTATCCCTATCTGGGGACTGTATATCACGCTTACTTTTCTTTTATCTATCTGTTTTATAACATT
>JAUSPJ010000121.1 GCA_030655795.1 Fidelibacterota bacterium
CTCATCGGCAACGTCGCCACCATGGCCATAGAAGTCGGATACGCCTTCGAAGCCTCCCGGCGCAATATCCGCATCCTGAAATCAAACCTAAAAAGAAATTCCATAAAAAACATCACGGTTCTCCACCGGGCGGTTCATAACACAAACAATGAGATGGTTGAGTTTTATATCGATAAAAAGGAAACCTGCGGTGGGAACGACAGTATGTACCGCAAGGGCGGAAGCGTGGAAAGGGTAAAAACCATAACGATCGATTCTTTTTACGATGACAGCAAAATTGAAAATGCGGCCGTGATAAAAATAGACATAGAGGGCAACGAACTAAAAGCGCTGCAGGGAGCAAGAAAAACAATCAGCCGGTTCAAACCGATGATAATCTGTGAATTTAACGCCGGGACGGCAAAACGAGCCGGTTTTGCCTTAAAGGAATTGTATGATTTTATTATTTCGTTCGGCTACGGAGCTTTTGTATTAAAAAGGGGCGTCCCGGTTGGTTTTGATGAAAACAATCTTAACGATACCAGCTTTCGCGAGGATATGATATTTATCACGTAAGAGAAGATTGTAATGAGACTGCTTTCAATCAGAAGGGTCATGAATCGAATCAGGCCAAAACTGAAAGAAAACGATCCCGACGGATTTCTCCGGAATATATCGGGTGTGATTCATGTCGGAGCGAATACCGGACAGGAGAGAAAAATCTATCGCAAGTTTGGCTTACGTGTAATCTGGATTGAACCGATCCCTGAAGTTTTCAAAATACTCAAAGCCAACTTGAGGGGCTTTCCCGGCCAGCGCGCCATGCAATGCCTTATTACCGACCGTGACGACGAGGAGTACCGGTTTCACATAGCCAATAACAAGGGAGCGTCATCATCGATATTAGATATGAAACATTGCAAGAAGATCTGGCCGAACCTGAATTACACAGATACAATCCTGCTGAGAAGTACAACGTTAGTGTCTCTATTTGAGAGAGAAAGTATTAATTCTTCCAATTATCAAGCATTAATTATGGATACCCAGGGGTCTGAGTTGCTCGTTTTGAAGGGAAGCATTCCCTTGCTGCCCAACTTTGAATACGTCAAAACCGAGGTAGCGGATTTTGAATCTTACGCGGGCTGTTGCCAACTTGCCGACATCGATTCTTTCATGACACAGCACGGGTATATAGAATTCTCACTTTCCCGTCTCGGGACCAGACCCGAAGGTGGAAGCTACTTCGATATTGTTTACAAAAAGAAGGCCCGATAAGACGTTCAATTACAAGCCTTAAAATTGATTTCAAGAGGAGCGCAGGTATGTTTCGGAACATAAGGAATTGGACACGGCCAATACAAGCCTTTTGTCATAAACACTTGGCCGCCCGGGCAAAGAAACCGAAATTCCTGCTTCAGCAACTAAAGGCAGAGGGATACTACAGCCAATGCGGCCAGGATAAATGGATCATAGAAAGGTTGTTCCCCGACAAAAAAAACGGAACTTTTGTAGATGTTGGCGCTTATGACGGTATTACCTTCAGCAACACCTATTTCCTCGAACAAAAAGGATGGACCGGGCTGGCAGTCGAACCAACGCCGTCTGTTTACGAGAGGCTTGTCAAAAACAGGCAGTGTATTACCATTAATGGCTGCGTAGCTCAACAATCCGGGAAAAAACGATTTCGGGTAATCACGGGAGACGCACAGATGTTGAATGGTTTGGTCGATGAATATGATGCAAGACATATAAAACGCATCAAAAAAGAATTGGATTCTTACGGCGGTGAATACAAAGACATTGAAATCAACTGCTACAATTTCAATGAACTATTGGAGAGTCACGGTATTGATAAGGTTGATTACTTGAACATTGATGCCGAAGGCGCAGAGTATCAGATATTAAAGAGTATCGATTATGACCGAATTCAAATATTAGTGATCGGAGTTGAAAACAACTATCATGATTACAGAATCCCGAAGTTGTTATTAAGAATGGGATTTAAATTTCATTCAGTCGTCGGAGATGAATTCTACCTGAATAGAATAATGGTTTAATAAGGCGCTGCACCTGCGTTAGACGACAAATAGGAGCGGGCAAGGATGGATAAACCTTTAAAGATGTCTTCGTCGGACAAACCCCTGGTCAGCATCATCATCCCGACCTATAACCGGGCAAGGTACCTCCGGCAAAGCATCGAGAGCGCCCTGTCCCAGGACTACACGAACTTTGAATTAATCGTGGTTGACAACGGTTCAACCGACAATACCCCGGAAATCCTAGCCTCCTTCGGAAATAAAATCAAGTGTCTGAAAGAAGAAAAAAGAGGGACAAGCGCGTCCCGCAATAAAGGTCTGCGGGCGGCCCAGGGTGAATTCATCGCCTTTTTGGATGATGACGATTTCTATCTTCCGGGAAAAATATCTATTTCAGTTAAAAAAATGCTGGAAGACCGTTCTGTTTCTCTGGTTTACACCGACTACATTCGTGTTGATTCCGAAGGTCACCAGACTAAAACCATAAGAAATAACCATTCGCAATCGGAGAAATTCCTCTGGGCTTTCCTGAAAGGTTTCGGCATCCTGCCATCAACCACGCTGCTCCGCAAAGAATGCCTGGAAAGAAGCGGTTATTTTGATGAAACACTGCAGTATGCCACCGACAGCGACCTGTGGTTCAGGCTGCTGATAGCCGGTTATTGTTTCGGGCACATTCCGGAACTCCTGACCGCCTATCGGTGGCACCCGGGGAACCACAGCCATACTGACGATAATGTTAATTTAGATAAAATTTATTCTGCCGCAATCAAATATTTTACCGTTCCGGAACTTTTCGGAGACCTTATTAAAAAGAAAGGTTGGAAAAAGAGAGTTAAAAAAGAGTATGATAAATTAGCGGATAAAAATTATTTCAGGAATCTTCCACTCTCGGCCCGCGCCGCTGCAAAAAAATCGCTGGAAATAGGGCATTCCCGCGCTTTATTTTCGCCGGCATCCCTAACTAATGCCCGGCAAATTTTCCCTGTTCTTTACAGCATCGCGGAAACTGCCGTAAAATTATCTCTGGCCATTATTAACCCCAAACTCACCCGGCAGAGCGCCAACAGCTACCGGGAAAAAATTAATACTTTATTTTTCAAATTAAGATACAAATTATTCAAAATATTTTTACCGGACGCAGTAATTGAATAACAAATGAAAACGGTGCGCATCATCCGGAATTGGCCGGGACCGGGATTTTTTCGCCAGACGCCCGAAGGACGCGGCATCTGGAATGACATCCGGTTTACCGAAGAATCAACCGATAAATATGATTACGTAATTACCTTGAACTATGCGAATTATGATACCCCGGTTTTGTGCCCGGCAAAAAACGTCTGGTCTCTTCAGATGGAACC
>JAUSPJ010000071.1 GCA_030655795.1 Fidelibacterota bacterium
CGTCCATATCTTTCGCAATACCGCCCAAATCGCCACTCTGACCAGAACTTTCGGCTAATTCGTTTTGCAGGTCTTCCAGTGATTTTCGCAGCTGCTGCTGACGGGCTGCCAGACGCTGCAAAGCCTGCTGTTGCCCATTCTGCCCCATGCCCAGCATCTGGGTCTCATCATTGATACCCTGCTGCTGACCGGCCATTTTCTGTAACTGTTCCATATATTTCTCAAACCCTGAGACTGAACCACTCTGCTGCAGTTCATTCATTGAATTAATCAGGTTTAAAGCAGTCAGATTGATTGCAGCAGTTGCCTGATTGGCCGAATTGGAAGCCGCCGACGTGTTTCGTTCTTCCATCTGTTGAATGGCACTGTTCATCGCGGCAGCCGCCTGACCGAATCCTTTCCCGGCCTGCGGTGACAGTCCGAAAGTTTTATTTGATAATTCAATTAATTCTCCGATAACCGACGCCAGATTTTGCCGGATTTGCTGCTGCTTGACAGCTACGTCCATCAACTGTTCACTCTGACGCGGAGTATCTTTGATCAGCTGACTTAACTGTTCCTGACTTTGCGATACCTGCATAGTTTTGTATATAACGGTTCGGAAATCGCTCATCAATTGATTCATCTGATCGGCATTGAAATTCGCCTGAAACTGCTGCATTTTATCCATAAAATCCTGCAGCTTTTGCTGGGCCGATTGGGAATGCGAACCGGCCTGGTTTTTATCGCCATTTTTCAGGGATTTACGGGTTTGGCTCATCTGTTCCATTATATCGGAATTTTTAAATTCCTCCAGGCGGGATTTCAACTCTTCAGAAGGCATCAGTGGAAATCCTTGCATATCCTTGCTTGTCCGTTCCATCACTTCAAACAGAACCTTTGTATCGCGTTCGACTGTTTTCTCCTCCCCTGCGATCTGTTCCAGCTTGCCCTGCTCAGATTCCGGTGTCTGCTCAATCTCATTTGAGATTTTTTCCTGCCGTCCCGCCAGGTCTTCCAGCCGGCGGACAATTTCATCCACAGCCTGTTCAATTTTCACCCGCTCAAGCAGTTTCAGCATGCGGTCGATTTCTTTGGAAAACTGCTCGCGATTGATCCGGAATTGATTCAATGCTTCGCGCAGCTCATTCTGATCCATTTTTTCCAGCGCCTGCTGAAGTTTTTCCATAGCTTCCCGGAGTTCCGGCGTCATTATTTCCTGAAATGACTGTTGCAGCTGTGAATATTTTTCCAGCGTTTCTTCGTCAAACAGCTTGTTCTCACGGCTTTCCTGCATCATTTCATTCAGCTGATCGGCCATTTTGGATAATTTTTCAGCGGCTTGTTCAGTCTTCTCAATCTCCTTCATCAACTGATTTTTCTGCTCCCAGTTCAATTCCGGATTTTTCAGTAATTCCAATGCAATTTCCTCCAGAATATCCGAGGCATTCTCGAGTTCCCGCAGAATTTCCTCACCCCGCTCCGTAATATCGTCCTGCTTTTTATAGAAATCGGCAAACAGGTCATTCAGCGACGGGAAACGGGCTTTCAGTGTTTTTGATGACGCCGATTTGGGGCCGTTAATCGGATCATTATCAAAAACAATCACATGAAATTCGACGACATCCTCCGGTGATAATCGCAGATCCGAGACAGACCAGGTAAAATACAGTTCCTGAAGACTTAATTCCATATTTTGGATGGGAAACTCCAGCGAATCAACGATACTCATATCCGGTGCATATTGTTTGATCACACGGTAACGAATCAGCGCCTTTGAGAATCCGAAATCATCGCTGATGCGAATCCCCAGCGGAATTTCCATCGTTTCCGTCAGTTCAATATCCGAATCCGGCGATATAAGCTGACACGCCGGATAGGAATCCGGAATAAGACGAATCTTATACACCATTGGATTGGTATTGGACACATCATTTTCATCAAAAACGGTGAAGTAAAATTCATCGGTATTAAACACCGTAAACTGTCCGGCAGCGGATTTATTTTGAATAACTAATCTGATCTTTTTACCGGATCTTAAGTGGAGTTTCGCACTTTTTAAATTCTTGTTGGATGTAATCGTGAGCGTTAGTTCGCTGCCGGGAATCAGCATCAGTTCCAGGTTGTTTGATTCCTGAACTTCTGAAGATAATTTTGTATAAGCCGGTGGATCGATCCGGATTTTAACGGCAAGGATTTCCGGCCTGTCTGTGACATGAATTGTATCATTTCCGCTACTGATTCGCTTCCAGGGTTTGAAAATCGACCGGTTTTCAACGTATGCTTCATAGATGATCGTGTTTCGCACCGCACCCAGGTTTATCTCAACCCGTCCAGTCTCATCTGGTTTGATACGGTCTTCTTTAAAATAATCCGGATACACAGCGCGGAAGTTTATCTGCTCTGGGAATTCACCGCTGCATTGAAAAGCAGCGATTACCGTATCGCCGCCAAACACGCCAAAGGAGCCGGATAGCGATGTAATTTCAAAAGGCATGGGAATCTCAAACGATTCGTGGGGGTGAATGAGCCGGTTCGCAGAATCTTTGTAAAATGATGAGTTCAACATCACTAGTCCGAAAATGACAATCGATACAATCACCAATTGGATGAAAGATACCCTGAGTTTTTTCCACGGTACAATTTCCGCAAAACGGTACTTCCCGATATCCTCTGCAACGGTTTGAACGGAGTAAGCGGCCAGCTCTAGC
>JAUSPJ010000074.1 GCA_030655795.1 Fidelibacterota bacterium
GCTGCAACGGTATTCATACATTGCCGGCTGTCCGTTGGGACTATGGATAATGCCATCCATAGTCATATTTTTCCTGATGAATTGCGCGGCCTCATTTCGCCGATCTGTTGCCATCAGACCAAGAGTGAACCAGGCGTTGCAATGATTCCAAACGCCGCCGTTGGCGTAATGGTAGGGCGGACCGACTTCATTGCCTTTGAATTTCAGGAAATCACCCAGCAGGTGAAAATCCGGCGGGTAAACCGTAAAAACACCAATCTCTGAATCGACCAGTTTCGCTCCGGCAGTTTCAATCAGATGCGTGCGTTTTTCATCACTCAGCAAATGGAAATGAGCTGCCAGCAGTGATCCGGAATAGTAATGCGGATCGATCTCACCATTTTCATAAAAATTCATCAGAAATCCGGCTTCATCACTCCAGAGTTTATCAATTAATGATTCTTCCATCTGTTCAGCTAGCAGCTCATATTCGAGCAGCCGATCCATATTCTTGTCTAACATAGAAGAAATATAAATGTAATCCCGGATTCCCTTGATCGCCAATATTGTCATAAATGCCCGGGGACCAAAGTTGTGCCCGATATCCCAGCCATCCAGATAGTAGGCATACAACAACCCGTTATCCTCTTTGCTGTGCAGTGCGTATTCAAGACTTTTAGTCAAATAAGGATATGATTTTTTCAGCAAATCCTTATCCCCGGAATGCCGCAGATAACTCGCCGCCACCTGAATAAACCAGAAATGATTCCAGTTGTTGGAATCGGCGTATTCCGTGCGGTAATCTCCGTCTTTCCAGTAATAGGCATGGGGAATGATGTAGTCAGCCGTCGCGTGTTTCAGAATAAACTCCAGGTCTCGTTTTACCCTTGGCAGATCAAAATTCACCGCCGCCAGATCGGTCACCAGGACATCATGCGTAAAATAAAAATTGTATTCCGCCGGACAGGGCATCGGCACAAATTCACCGTCTATATAGTGATCGAGCGACGCCAGCATGGTTTTTGCCCAGTATACCGAATGATCGAAAACCGGATCTGCCGTGTTAAATGTATATTCTTCGGTGGCTTTTTCTATTACATATCGTTCATACTGATCGATTTCTTCTTGAACGTTTTTCACTAAATAATCAACCATCTCCGACACTTCATCGGCATAACTGGAACCGACAATCTGGACAATCTGCAGCTGCTCACCGGGAGCCAACTCTTTCCTATAGAGAAACTTTGTTGCAGATGAATCCGGTTCAAACATGATCGGTTTTTCACCGGCATTGGTTACAAATACGACAATATTTTTAACTTCATCGTCATTATAACAGATAATCGCCGTTCCGTTTTCGGGATTATACTCTGTTTGGGTTTGATGAATCCAACGGAACGTATGGCAGGTACGCAAAGAGTTAATCAGCCGGGTATCCAGTTCAAATATTTCAGGTTGATCACTCGTGTTATTCAAGGTTATGGTTATGACCATCGCAGGTTTATTTTTACAGAATTGATAGGATAGCTGAATATTTTCCTGCTGAAATTTTACATTGAAGGAAGTAAGATTAAATTCGGTCGGAGTCCAGCTGAGATTCTCCCGATCATTATCACCAATTTTCAACCCGATTTCCAGCGCCAGGGTCGTATCGCGAAACCAGTAATCCTCGCTCATGTCGATACTATTGGCAATCGGGTAGAAAAAACTGATCCGCTGCGGAACCGGATAACTGTGGTGGAATTCAGCGCCGACGAAGGGTCCGCCCACCTCAATCCGGGCGTCACCGGAAAAATTTACAGAAAAGTCCTTCGCTTCATCCTGACGAACGGTTTTTGTACAAGCAGTAAAACCAAATAATAATAGTAACCCGATAAATAGATATTTATTATTCATTCCCACCCCATTCTTACTTAAAGTTTAGTTCATATGACCATAGGATGCTTATCTTTAAACCATGCAGAAAGGAGCATCTTATGGTCGACACGAAATTCAATTATGGCATCAAGAGACTGGAATCCAAAACAGCCCGAAA
Source organism: Fidelibacterota bacterium (assembly GCA_030655795.1). GTDB lineage: Bacteria > Fidelibacterota > UBA2242 > UBA2242 > UBA2242 > B118-G9. Next base: position 2,015 of record JAUSPJ010000074.1, read on the forward strand.
TGCCATCATTCAAAAGCTGTCTCATGATTTCAATCTCACACCGATTATTGCTGAGGCTTACTATCAACAAGTTGCCGGTTATTTCAACGAACATGCAAACATCGCTCTATCCTCGGGTGAAGTCGCCTATGAGGCCGTCGCAGCTGATGAACCGGCCGGTAAACATATCCGTCTGACCCGCAAAGTCACTGTTCGCCTGAAACTCCTGGATTTCAATGCTGACTTTGAAGCCCTGGCCAATTACGGGTTGGCTGGTCTTCGACAACATCGGCTGGAACGGCTGTCCCGGCAAGCCTATGATCAAGGCGCTCTGCTTTCCTATGAGGACCTGGCGATGCTCCTGACAACCAGTCCGTCCACCGTCAAGCGGGACGTTTATCATCTCAAACATCAGGGCAAATTCATCATGACTCGCGGGCAGAAACACGACATGGGACCCGGACTCAGTCATAAATCAATCATTCTTGATCTTTACCTCAAAGGCTACACCTTCACTGACATTGAACGAAAAACCAATCATTCGGAAACCTCGGTCAAACGCTATCTGGCTGACTTTGTACAGGTAATCACCCTGCTGAATCAGAACTTCTCCGTCAATCAAATCCGGCTCATTGCTCAAAAATCAGAGCGGCTTATCAGAGAGTACCAGCAAATCTTCCACGATTATCAAAAACAGAAGAACCAGCGACTGGAAGAACTCCTCAATCCCAACCAAAAAAAAGATGAGCAGCGCCATGACTAAAGTACCAACCAAAGAACAAATCCATCTAAAACGGTTCCAACGCCTTAAAAGTAAAAGTCTCGAGCAGGTATTGACGTACCGATTCCTCAATCATTACGGCTATGACAAAGGGGAAATCACCGTCAAGGCGATTGTGAATGACATCCTTAACCTCATGGAAAACTACTTCCTGCTGTCCCCTAAACCCGACGGTATGCAATTCCTGAATTACGGCTACCTGACCTGGATGGCAGTACCTGTTGACGAGTATCCCCAACGCGG
>JAUSPJ010000126.1 GCA_030655795.1 Fidelibacterota bacterium
GCAACACCCTTGCCAACCCCGGTCGTCATTAATTCTTCACGTCTGAAGACAGCTGCCCGGGCTTCTGCGGATTCAGCCAGTTTTCCGTTTTGTACCAGAATATCGACAAGCTGTGAAATAGCATCTTTTTTTGAGTCCGCTTCCAGCGGAAACTGAACCAATTCCGGCGTAAGTATTTCTGATAATTCCATAACTCTTCTAATTTTATTGTCATTGACACGTTGGAAATTTACATGAATCAAACCGTTATGCCAATTATTAATCCCAAATATAACACATTTGATTCTGTATTATGGTTAATTGCCGAAGCGTTATTTGGCTTTTATCATGATGCGCATGACTGTTTTTTCGTTGGGTTTGCTTTCGACGACGAAAAGTTTACCGTGATGGTATTCGGTGATAATCCGCTTTGTCAAACTCAGCCCAAGTCCCCAACCGCGTTTTTTTGTGCTGAATCCCGGACGGAAAATATTCTTTTTGTCCTTTGAACGGATACCTTTGCCGTTATCAATGACATCAATTGAGAGCCATTTGTCATTTTTTATCAAACCGGAGACAATCTGAATTTTTCCATTTTTCTGCGGGACCGCATCGATGGCATTTTTGATCAAATTTTCGATGGCCCAAGCAAACAGGTCTTTGATTATTGTGACATGATAATCGTTTTCCGGTTGAAATTCTATGCTGACTCCCGGCCCCAGTTGAGGCAGTCGGCGGTTATAATAATCGACGGCTTCCTGAATTATTTTATTAATGGATATCCGTTCGGCGGCCGGAGTTGAGCCGATTCGGGAAAACCGGTTGGTAATATTTTCCAGGCGCTGAACATCCCGGGCCATTTCATCGACATTTTCATTATCAGGTAAATCACTGCGCAGGAGTTCAATCCAGCCCAAAAGTGAAGTCAGCGGCGTCCCCAGCTGATGCGCGGTCTCTTTGGCCATTCCGACCCAGATGGAACGCTTTTCGCCGCCACGGATGACCTGGAATCCCATATATCCCAGAAAAATAAATAACGCAACAACGGAGATTTCAATATAGGGAAGGGTAATCAATTGCCGGATCAGTTTTGTATCACCGTAGTGGATGTAGCCCAAATTGTAATTTTTATATTTTAAAGATATTGGCTCATTTGCGCTATCCATCTCAGCCATGATTTTTTCAAGTTTTGTGACTGCCTCGGGGCTGGTATCGGTGTCTTCAATGCCGACATTACGCCAGGCCGTCGGGGTCTTGTCAATCTCGGCGGATATAATCATTGGAATCGAGGATTTTCGAATGATCTCGTCAAAGATAAAACTAAAATCCTGATCGCTTTCCTCGATTGCCGCCCGGGCATAGACGCCGGCATAAAAACGGACCTGGTTATTCAGGTCTGCCCGCAGTTTATGGACAATCTGCTGAGAATACCACAGTAGCGAAAAAATCATAACAATTGCCAAAAACAGCAGGATTCGCTTAATCGTGTTTGTCTGTTTATAAATGGACATTTTCATATCGCTTATCTCCAAATTGCCAGAGATTTATTGGACACGTTCGAACCGTTTTCTGATTTGCTTAATTTTTACATTCAAGCGTTCACGATTCCGGTAGACGGCACTAATAATCAGCGTTAACCAGGTCAGGTACACGAATACGGCTGACAGCCATTTGCTGCGATAATAACTTCGGGGAGCAAATTGGAATGAGATTTTGTGGTCTCCCGGTGGAACGACGATTCCTCTGAGAAGGTGATTTACCTGATAGATATGGGTTGGATTTTTATCAATAAGGGCTTTCCACCCGACGGGATAATAGGCTTCCGATAAAACCAGAAAAGAGGTGTCTTGACACATCGCAGTCAAGTCGATTTGGTTCGGTGTATAATTCGTAATTGATACAGTTGCGTCCGTATTAAAATCCTGTTGTTCTGGTTTTTCAGTTGTAAGCGCCATTTTCGATGGATCGAAATTCGGGTTGTTGAGATATTCGACAAGCTCTTTTTCGCTTAATATCACCTTGACCGATTTGACAAAATATGCTCTTGGTAAACTGTTGTCATTCCGGTACAGAATAGTCCGCCTATTCTGGTCAACGTCAAGAATGGCAAGGCCCGGGTATTGTAACTGAGCCGGTGACAGGATATACCTGCCGTTGAGCATATTAACAACATTCCAGTTGACCGGCGCTTTTGGATTGTCTGTGTAGAGGTTATTATCAATAATATCCTGAATCAGCTGCGGTTTAATTGCCGAATAACCGCCGATAATTTGATGACGATAGGCCAGATCGTTGCTTTGGAACAGACCGCCAAGCGCTAAGATCCGGTAGTAATCTGTATCCTTTGCCAGTATCTGATCGGTTTTTGTAGGTTTAAAATACTGCTGTTCAATTCGATCCGGCCGGACCAGTTTCGCGTGTTTGATAAAGCGATAACTGACCGAAATCATATCGACAGAAATCAGTAAAATGACACCAACAACCAACAAATCTCGGTTGATCTTTTTAAAATAAAATGCAGAGAAAATACCGATAAATACTGCAATAATTACCAGCATTCGGGTTGTATCCTGAACCATCATCTCCATGCGGGCCGTTTTCAGCATATCCAGAATATCGGGCTTTGAGGCATATTGAGCATCACCGGCAGACGTATAGGATAAGATCCCGGGATTCAGAATAGGGATCAATCCAATCAGAAAAAACACTCCTGAAATAATGAGGACAGACTTATACTTTTTCAGGGTGAAATCGGAAATCAGAGCCTTCAATCCGTACATGCACAAAATGATCACGAGAAATTGAATCAGCACCAGGATCATCATTGGGACTCGGAATTTGCTGAAATTGGGCAGGTAATAAAAAAGAAGTTTGTATAAAGGTGGAAAATGTCTTCCGAATGCGAGTAATTTGGAAAACGCCAGCAATATCGATAGCGCAATAATAAATCCGTTTTTCCGATAAAACCATATTCCGGCAATTGCTAAAATTACAATGATAATACCATATACACGGAAGATTGAGTGAACGGCATCTCACCCCAGTAACCGGGGAT
>JAUSPJ010000082.1 GCA_030655795.1 Fidelibacterota bacterium
TCCGCCGGCCGCCTCGATAATCTCCAGACCGGGACGTAAAAAGAGATGATAGGTGTTACCCAGAATAATCTGTGCCGCACAACCATCGAGTTCCGCCGGCGTCAGGGTTTTCACAACGCCATGGGTCCCGACCGGCATAAAAATCGGTGTCTCCACAATCCCGTGGTCGGTTTCAAAGCGACAGGCCCGGGCAAGCGAATCCTTATCTTTTGCCAGAACCTGAAATTTCAATCGACCGGATGTCTTTTCGTCGTTGTTCATGTATTCAAAGGTTGTTAAAATATTTGGTCGAAGAGCTGGTTTATGGAATCAACACCGATAACTTCACCGGCTTTCATACCATCCAGCTGCTTCAGGTTTGCCTTGGGAATATATACCGGCTTAAAACCGAATTTCAGCGCTTCTTTGACCCGTTGTTCAATCAGCGGGACGGAGCGGATTTCGCCCACCAGCCCCACTTCACCAATAAATACCGCCGATGGATTTACGGGCATATCCTTAAAACTCGAGGCCAGCGCAACCACAACTCCCAGGTTGATTGCCGTTTCGTCAATTCGCAAACCGCCAACCAGATTCACAAAAATATCCTGCAGGCGCAATGGAAATCCCGCCCGCTTTTCCAGCACCGCCACCAGCATCGCCAGGCGACGATGATCAATGCCGTTGGCCGTCCGTTGCGGATTCCCGTATGACGACTGGGTTACCAGCGCCTGAACTTCAATCAGAAACGGCCGGGTGCCTTCCATACTGACGGCTACCGTGGAACCGGCAACATGCTTTTTCCGCTCCGCCAGAAAGAATTCCGAGGGATTGTCCACAGGAATTAAACCGATGTCCTTCATGGTAAACAGGCCGACTTCATTTGTCGAACCAAAACGGTTTTTCATGGACCGCAGGGTCCGGTAAAAATTTGTCTTGCCGCCTTCCAGATACAGAACCGTATCCACAAGATGCTCGAGGACCTTCGGTCCGGCAATCATACCGTCTTTGGTTATATGGCCGATTAACACCGCACAAAAGTTCAGTTCCTTGGCTTTCCGCAGCAGTGTTCCGGCACACTCCCGGACCTGGGTTACACTGCCCGGCACATTATCGTAAGCATCGCTGTAAATCGTCTGAACCGAATCAATAACCACCATCGCCGGTTGCTGATTTTCGATGTGTGTGGTAATATTTTCAAGGTTATTCTCACAAGCAACCAGAATCCGGGAGTCTTCAATTCCCATCCGGCCGGCCCGCAGCGATATCTGTTCTTCCGATTCTTCACCGGAAAAATAGAGGAACCGGTCACCCTTGAGTTTGTTCAGTATCTGCAGCACCAGGGTTGATTTTCCGATTCCCGGTTCACCGGCCAGCAGAACCACCATCCCTTCCACAAAACCACCGCCTAAAACCCGGTCAAATTCATCGATACCGGTAGCGGATCTGCTAATTTTTACATGAACCGGTTTGTTTAAGGTTTGTAATTTCCGGCTTTCAACAGTGGTACGTTTTGTCGCTTTTTTCAAAACCTTTTCTTCAGCTATGGTGTTCCAGGCGCCGCACTCAGGACATTTACCTGCCCACTTGGGCTGCGAACTGCCGCATTCATTACAGGTAAACACCGATTTGGTTTTATTATTCATGATGCCATCCGCGGTCTGGTTTTGTAAGCGCTGATGTATCTGTAATATTTCATAAAATCGTACATGAATAGTCCGCTGAAAATTAACAAGATTCCGCCGATTTCTTTCAATGTTATCGTTTCGTGTAAAAAAATCAGTCCCACCAGCGAAGCCACAATTGGTGTCAGGAATGTCACAAAGGATACTTTGACCACTTCTGTTTTTCGCAGCAGTGAATAATAGATAAAAAACGCCAGTGCCGAACCGAATATTCCGAGATAGGCGGCCGCGCCAATATTGCGAAACGTCCAGGACATTTCAGCAAATTGACCCAATAACAAAGCCCCGGTCAAATGGATGATTCCACCAACCAACAGAGACACTGCTGTCAATACCAAGGGATCAAAATTCTTTCCATGGGTTTTAATGTAAACATTCGGATATGAGCCCATAATGACACCAAGCAGCACCACCAGGCAACCTGACAGCACTTCGGCATTAAAAACCAGCTGCTGATCCGAAAGAATCAGAACAACCCCGATTATCGCCAGAAATATCGATGTCAGACGACGAATATTCAGGCTTTCCGCCGGCACCATAAAATGAGCCAGGATTCCATTAAACAGGGGAAACGTCGCCCATAAAATCGAGGACAGACTGCTGGGTATATAACTCATCGCCCAGTAGGTGCACAGGTAGCTCAGGCCCATGCTGAACACACCGACAACAAGGTAGAGTTTCACCGAAGATTTATCGAAAGGGATTTTGCGGCCGGTCAGTTTGATTACCGGAAGCAGCAGCAATAGGGCAACCACATAACGGATCGCTAAACCAAGCATCGGCGGCGTGGAATCCGATCCGATCTTGATCGCCGCGAACGTTGTTCCCCAAATTAGACATAAGAGTAAAAATTGTAAATACTTGATCAATGGTTTTCCAATAATTTATCAATAAAGCGCAACTATCCGGGCCGGCCTGCTAAATTAGTGATTTAGGCTGTATCCTGGTAATAAAATCCGAAAATTTATCAGGAGAATGAATTTAGCCTGCTTAATTCATAAATCTTACCACTTCCGTAGGAATCCCTTCGGGAGAAGACACTAAGTCGCTCCCGCCTGCCTGCCCTGGTGGGCCTGCCCGAAAGACCTGCCTGCCGAAACGGCAGTACAGGCAGGCGCAGTCAGGCAGGCGGGAATTTTACTTAATCATATAATAAATATTACTTTGTGTCTTGCCTGCCCGCCTTCGGCGTTCGGGCGGGGTGACTTTGTGGTTATGAATAATTCAGGTTAGCAATTTAATTCCACTCTGGACAAGCATCTTTGCCTCTTCTAAGGACTTGCCCTCAGCATAGAATCTGATTATTGGTTCAGTTTCC
>JAUSPJ010000084.1 GCA_030655795.1 Fidelibacterota bacterium
GCTGATTGAGGATGATCCCTATAGCGACCTGCGCTACCGGGGAGAGCCAATCACTCCGCTGAAAGCTCTGGCTCCGGACAATGTGATCTACACCAGCTCCGTTTCAAAGATCCTCGCGCCCGGATTCCGGACCGGTTTTTACGTTGCGCCACCGGAGCTGAAAACCTGGCTCATCCGGGCCAAACAGGGTGTCGACTTGCACACCAGCACCTACACACAAGCCATTGCTGCCGAGTATCTGGCTGGCGGTTATCTGGATAAACAGATCGGCAAAATCATCTCCATATACCAACCCAAACAGGAAGCGATTCTCGAAGCGCTGAACCAGTATTTCCCGGATAACTTCAACTGGTCGAAGCCGGATGGCGGCATGTTTATCTGGGTGGAAGGCCCCAAAGGATTTGACGCTGAAGCCTGCTATCATAAAGCTGTCGAACAGAAAGTCGCTTTCGTGCCGGGAAAATATTTCTTCACCTGCCCGGACGAAGGCCTTGAAACCATGCGGCTGAATTTTTCCATGGCCGATGCCGATACTATTCGAAAAGGCATCCGGATTTTGGCAGACGTAATAAAGACATTCATTTAAGCCAGACGTTGGAATCTGCTCATATTTTTCCTCGTAATAATTAATCCATCGGATTACATTATCCGTACTATTTTATATAGAACCCGATGATAAAATCCATTATGGAACAAGATGCAGCGCATTATTACCAATCCGGCTATAACTGTGCGGAATCGGTTTCCCGGGCAATTATTGAACACTTCAGCGCTACAAATAATCTCGATTTTCTGAAAGTCGCTTCGCTGTTCGGCGGCGGTATCGGCAGTTCCCATGAAGAGCGCTGCGGGGCGTTTACCGGTGGAATTATCGCCATCAGTTACCTGCTCGGCCGCACGGCCCCGGAGGCGAATATCGATCTCGCCAAAGAAATTGCCATAGAATACCGAAACGATTTTATTCAGCAATTCGGGACTCTGCATTGTCAAACACTTCTGGACAAATTCGGTCCTCAGGAAAATTCTGAAAAATGTCAGGATTTGACCGGAAAAGCTACCGAATTATTGGTCGATCTGCTGGCTGATTATGATATTCGGCCAATTCAATCCAAATAGTCGGTTCCCATGAAAAAAGGCGTTTTTCTGACCATCACGGCGTATTTCATCTGGGGTATCCTGCTCTTCTACTGGAAACTGCTGGCTAATGTACCCGCCTATGAAATTCTCTGTCACCGCATGGTCTGGTCACTGGTCTTTACAGCGACTATACTGACATTCAGGCGCCGCTGGAATTGGCTTAACCAACTTCGCGAAAATCCACGGATACTGATTTCTTTTATTTTCAGCGCTGCCGTTCTGTCGGTTAACTGGTTTGTGTTCATCTGGGCCGTTAATTCAGGTTTTATTCTTGATTCCAGCCTCGGGTATTTTATTAATCCCCTGATCAGTGTATTGCTGGGAGTAATCGTTCTCAAGGAAAAACTCCGTACCGGACAGAAAATTGCGGTATTCATCGCCGCGATCGGGGTTGCTTACCTGACATTTAAATACGGTAAATTTCCCTGGATAGCCATGACCCTGGCGCTGACATTCGGGACCTATGGACTATTGCGGAAAACCGCCGGATTAAATTCCGTGGAAGGTCTGAATGTGGAGTCTGCGTTTATGTACATCCCGGCTTTTGGTTTTATTCTGTATTTCGGATTTACCGGGCAGAGTGCGTTTGTCTATGCCGGCTGGACATTGTCACTGCTGCTAATTCTTTCCGGAGTGATTACGGCAATTCCGCTGATTTTATTTGCCGCCGGCGCCCGCCGGATTCCGCTGAGCATGGTCGGCTTTATCCACTATATCACACCGACACTGCATTTCTTCATCGGATTATTCGCATACCATGAACCCCTGTCGCAATCACGGCTTGTCGGTTTTATTATTATCTGGATTGCCCTGATCATCTATTCCGTCGAGGGAGTTCATAAAAACTTGTCAAGGTCCTCAGACCTGACACATGTTACCCGACTATCATATCTTATCTCATCGCTCTCGGCATTTTCCATTCCGTCTGCACTGTGATTTTTCTGATTTTCTGATGGACTATGAGGAAGAAACCACGAATTAACGACCCGAAGGGTCTCCTTTGGAGCTAATAAACACAAATATCAGAAACAAATAAACCAGTTTTTCCCGCAGGGACGCCTTCGGCGCGCTCTGCCAAACTGGTTTCGGATAATGTCTGCGCTATGATTTCTCTGATTTTCTGACGGACTATGATTCCATCCATTTCAATCATAGTTTAGACAATCATTCCAATCATAGTTCGAGACTGTTTCCCATCTGCGTCATCTGCTTAACTCTGTCGCGAAAGATATGCCCGCCAGGCCTGAGGACCTTACGGAACTAACATACACCTATCGCAATAGCGCCAACTTCTTTGTGCTTCTGAAGTCACCCGTCTGTAAACAGTAAAAGTAGATTCCACTGCCAACACCTCTACCTCGTTCATCAATTCCATCCCAACTAACAGTATGAGTTCCAACTGACCTATCTCCATTTACAAGTGTCTTCACCAATTGACCTGAGATATTATAAATAGCAATTCGCACAAATCCATTTCTCGGAAGAGCATATTGAATAGAGGTGGATGAGTTGAACGGATTGGGATAGTTCTGATACAGATTAAAATCATACGCTAATGTAAACTTTTCTTGTTCTATTTCACTTGGATTACCATAGACCACACCATCGATTATTGCTCCAATAAGGTACTCGGATGGTCCGACTTCCCACCATATTTTAACCAAACCAAATCCTGTTTTGAGAAATCTTGAAGAAGACCATAATGTTCTTTCGTAATTATCCCAATTCCATTCATCAATTTTCATGATTGCACTTCCTGATCCTAAATCATAAATCGTATCTACCATAAATACAATACCACTTTCATAATCGCCATATATAAGCCATTTATCACCAGGTTTAGCGTTCAGTTTATATTTGAGATTTACAATATCTGAATCAGGAAAACCATAAACAACTTCAAACGAATCGGTAATAGTATAAAACCATATATCACCAGAATCGCCACACTTCCGTCCAAACCAATGTCGATTTTGACTATCGACAGTATCCATGACTATTTCATAGTAGTAATAAAAAGCATAGTCATCATCACCGGGATCAACTTTGTATACCCATTTATCACCGACATGCATTGGAAAGAATGAGCAATAATAGGCTGAATCCGATTGACTTGATAGTCGGGAACTTTGCCCATTTACCGGAAGAGACGACATCAAGAAAGGAATCATTAAAAAGACATTGAAAATTCTCATTT
>JAUSPJ010000085.1 GCA_030655795.1 Fidelibacterota bacterium
AACCGTAGAACCGCATTTCCCGCACTTGATTTTGACTGCATCCACCCAGGGCCGGTGCGGGGAGTTGCCTTCGAATTCAGACCAGCCTTCGATAGCCCGTTCCTTGAGTTCGGCTTTACTGCCAATCACCGTGATTTCGCCGCAGGACTTGCATTCATAAATTGGTAAAGCCAGGCCCCAGTAGCGTTTCTTGGAAATCATCCAGTCGTGCATATTTTTCAGCCAGTCCAGCTCGTGCTGCAGACCATAGTCGGGAATCCAGCGGATCTTACGGGTCACATCCATCATCGCCTGACGGACGCCGTCCATGGCAATAAACCACTCATCAACCAGGCGAAAAACCAGTTCGGTGCCGTGCAGCCAGCAGAAGGGGTAGCGGTGGGTGTACTGGTCAACGCGGTATTTAAAGCCTTTTTCGTCGAGGTTTTTAAAAATATCTTTGTTAATGTCGATGACATTACGGCCGGTCAGCCAGTCAAATCCGTCGATATAATTACCAAACTCATCGAGCGGTGCAATGACGCTCAGGTCATACTTCTTGCTCAGTTCGTGGTCTTCCTGTCCGCAACCGGGTGCAATATGCACAATTCCGGTTCCTTCGTCTTCGCTGATCTCCTCCCAGGGAATGACCACATGCTTCACATCTTTCTGTATAGTCAATTCATCGAAGGGACCTTTATATGTCCAGCCCAACATCTCTTTACCGGAAATTGTGCCCAGGACTGTAAAATCACCATTGATGACCTCATTCTGACGACCGTCAACCAGATAGTAAATATCATCACCCTGCTTCACTTTGACATAAGGTTTATCCGGGTGAACGGCCGCGGCTGTATTGGAGCTCAGTGTCCAGGGGGTGGTGGTCCAGACCAGCAGGTATTCATTCTCACGACCATCAACCGGAAAGCGCACCGTAATACTCGCGTGGGTCATTTCCCGGTAGCCTTCCGTGGCAATCTCATGCTCCGAAAGAGCCGCGCCGCAGCGGGGACACCAGGGCATCACATCGTGACCTTTATAGATCCAGCCCCTTTCATGACATTTCTTCAGAAACAGCCAGATGGTATAATTATTTTCATCGGACATGGTAAAATAGGAATTATCCCAGTCCATCCAGAAGCCCAGGCGAATCGACTGCTCGGTCTGGATTTTCGAGTACTTATAGACCCGCTCCTTACATTTATTAACAAACTTTTCAATACCGTATTCTTCGATATCGGTCTTGGATTTGAAGCCCAGTTCCTTCTCGACTTCCACTTCCACCCAGAGTCCCTGACAATCGAAACCGTTCTGATACCGGGTCCGGAAACCGTTCATCGCCTTATACCGCTGGAATACATCTTTATAGGTCCGGCCCCAGGCGTGATGCACACCCATCGGATTATTGGCCGTAATCGGCCCGTCGATAAATGACCATTTCGGGCCGTTGGCATTTTTTTCAACCAATCGTTTAAAGATCTGGTCTTTCTCCCAGAAATCCAGCATTTCATGCTCAAGGGCGATAAAATCTACAGATGCAGGAACCTTCTTGATCACCGGTTCAAACCTCCTTACGGGTATTAACGATACAATTCATTTCAAATAAGAGGGGTAGTTTAATCATTTCAGCTAAAAGTTCAAGGGTAATATTTTTCCAGCAGCAGCGAATAACGCTCCTTTAATGCCGGTGACAACAGCTTAATATCCGAATAAATAGCCGGTTTTAAGGCATTGCTGCAATCGCATTGACATTCCGGGAATGGGAATTTTTCAATGAATCCCGCCACAACTTTTCCGGCGCTTTCCAAAGATTTTTTCAGATTTACCACAATCGCCGGAACATTAACGGCTTCTTCTTTCCAGCTGTCATAATCGGTGACCTGGGCAATGGTGCCAAAATGCAGTTCCGCTTCGCGGCAGAGCCGGGCTTCGTACATATTGGTCATACCCACAACGGACATTCCCCAGGAGCGGTAGAGATTTGACTCCGCCCGGGTTGAAAAGGCCGGTCCCTGAATATTCACATAACTACCGTTTTCAGTATAGCGGACACCCTGTTCTTTCGCAATGCCGATCAGTTGACCATGTATACAGGGACAAACCGGATCACCAAAAGAAATATGCACCGCCGCGCCCTGGTCAAAAAATGTGTCGCTGCCCTGTTCTTTGGTCCGGTCAAGATATTGATCGATAAAGATAATTGAACCCGGTTCAATCTCTTCCTGGAAACTGCCCACGGCCGAGATTGTAATAACATGGGTCACGCCGAGCTTTTTCAGGCCCCAGACATTCGCCCGGTAGTTTATTTTATCGGGCAGGATGGTATGATTTCTGCCATGACGGGGAATAAATACAATTTCCCGACCATTTATTTTACCAATGCTAAAATCATCGGAAGCATCCCCGAAGGGCGTCTTCAGCGTGATGTGCTTTGATTCACCAAGTCCAACCAGATCATAAAAACCGGTTCCGCCAATAATTCCTAATTTTGCTTCCATCACTCCTTCTATTTTAACGGTGAAATTTAGACCAAGAGCCCCAAAAAAACAACCAAAATGCCGGGGCGGTTTACCGTTATATTCAGCCGCTTTGACGTTCTTAAGTACAACTTGGGAACGAGATCGGCGGGTGCACCCCGGGAACGAGAGACGGGTGTTGAAAGTGACGTTATTGCTACTGGTTCCCAAATTATATTTGGGAACCAGAGAAGATTCACTGATCACAATTTTTTTCTTGCATCTAATGTCTTTTTTTTTTCAATTTGAGATGTCTTTTAAATGGGCAATGATGAAGCGGCTCTGGGCCGCTCGCCCGAAACGCTTCAATGATCTTTGAAATGAGTTTCTGATTGTTGCTATAGCGACGGAGAGATTCATACAATACTGCCGTTGCCACGGGAAATACTACAGGAAATTGTTAAAACAGTTCACTTTTTGGTGGACATGATAAGTAACCCCCGAATTTCCCATCAGGGACTCCCTTGGAGAATTTGGGGGCTGCTCTGCGCAATGGCCAAGATATTAAATGTGTATATCAACGAATGATAAACCAAACAAAAGAAGGATAAGATGCCTGAAACCAATCGCGTTGCCATTCAAATCAGTGATGACGACGCCACGGCGATCGATACGGAGTTGACCAGCCTGGAAGAAAAACTGGCGAACTACTTGATTGCCTTGTCCACGGACGAACGGCGGGGCCTGCCGAAGATGAAAGACAAGACCTATGCCTTTGTTCAAAAAACCGTGGATTATACCGCGAGCGATCCCAATTTCGTACCCGATTTCATGGATGCCGAAGCCTTGAAGATTGATTTTGGGGCGGTGAGTACTTTAAACACTATCTTTCGCCGGATCGAAAAATTGCGCGGTAATCTTGACGATACGATCCTGCTGTCCGGGAGCGAAGCTTACAACCCAGCGCTGCACTACTACAACAGCGTGAAAATGTCGGCCAGGGCCAATGTGCCCGGCGCTAAAGAGATATACGAAGACCTCAAGCAGCGTTTCGGCAAGAATGGCTGAAAATGGGTTGTTGTAACTTCGGTGATTTGACAAAAAGGATACAAAATCGGAGTTCCGGAATGCAAAATCCTTGTTCAGAGGTTCAAACGATACATATGAAACGACAAAATCCTTGTTTGGAATTCCGAACGATACATATCAAATAACAAAATCCTTTCTCAGAGGTTCAAACGATACATCCAAAACAACAAAATTGTTGTTTGGAACATCAAACAGTACATATAAAACAACAAAATCCTTGTTTGGAGGTTCAAACGATACATACGAAACAACAAAATCTTTGTTCAGAGGTCCAAACGATACATATCAAACAAGAAATTTGTTGTTTTTTACTTCAAACGCGAGGTCCAGAACAAGGAATTTGCTGTTCGGAGCATCAAAAAGTATGGTAAAAACAGGAAACCCGGGAATATCTATAAGGTCTATGAAATACAAAAGGAGGGAAAATGGAATCAGGTCCAAAAAGAGAACCCTGCCCGCCAGGCAGGCGGGCCCGCAGATGAGTAGCGGTTCGATCTGCGGGGTGGCCTGGAAACCTTGCGAAGGTTCAAAACCTTCGCAAGGTTAGAACATTGTAGTAATAACTTTAACCATTATCACGGGAGAAGTAAAAATGAAAAAGATTACACTGTTTTTATTAATCTTTATTTCAACAGTTGGATTCGGTAAAGATACAATTAATTCGGAAAAAACATTTGAATTGAAAAAACAGACCGGTAAGAAAACTAAAATTTCACAAGTATCTTCCTACGGGTATGCAATTCTAAGTGAAGGAGATGATTTTTTTCTACTTGAATATGGGAAGAATTTTGAAAAAGTATTTATTTGTTCAAAAGCAGATAAAACATCACCGGAACAAAAAGGCGCCAGAGTAAGATTCAGTACAAATGACCGGTATTTATGTATTAACAAGACGGAAGCGAATAGAAAGACCCTTGAAATATATGATACGGTCAGCAAAAATACCAAACAGATAAAGACAGAAGTCGGCAATGTGGTAAACGCCTCAGTATTCGATATGGATAATATCATTTATCAAGTAAGAACAGAAGAAAACGAGGCCAAAACGTATTTAATCCGAAATGGCGGAGAACCGGTATTTATTACAGATGGACTAGGCGGAAGATGGTCACCCAATGGTAAATGGTTTTTAGTAGAAGAAAGTCAAACAAATCCTGATAAAAGTTCAAAAAAGAAAAGAATAATAATGTTATCAATATTTGATTCCGATGGAAATAAAATGATTGAGACAAATGAATTCGGTACATCGAATTGGATAAGATGGTCGCCTACGTCTGATAAAATCGTCTATACAGAATTTGGTAGCGCCGGATTTTACATTATCTATTTAAATGATAAAAACGGGGAACTGTCAATCGATCATTCATACCATTTCCGACCAGATAAGGATGTAAATAATTACTATGGAACATTGGAACCCGAATTTTCTCAGGACGGTACAAAAATATCTTTTATAAGATCTGATGAAGACGGTCATTATACGTATAATCAAAATATCTGGATTTTGGAGGACGGTTCTTACCGATACTACCAGGTTTCTGACTTTTCAAATGCCCAGATAAACGATGTGACCTGGTTGAAAAGTAATGAATTATCGGTCATCAAAGAAGATATTTCCGATAGAAGTAACATCGAGATTCACAGTGTAAAATTAGGGAGGCAGCAATGAAAGTAGTATCCAGCCATTTCCTTATTTCAAATATCATCTCGATTTTTTGTTTAATTATGTTACCATCCACATCGTATGCTGCCCGGGATTTTTCAGTTCTCATTGATCCGGGGCATGGTGGAAGTAATGATAATGGCACTAACGGAACTCTCAATGGCACTACTTATTATGAAGATAATCTGAACCTGGATTATGCTAATAATCTTTATAGTAAAATTGATAATAACTCCAGTCACCCGTTTCGATCATTTCAAACTCGGATAGCTGATGTAGAGTTATTAAATACAGATCGAGTAAAAATGGCAAATAATGTATCAGGGACAGAAAAAGACGCTAATGACGATTATATTCCCTCAGGTGGTGTTGATATATTTCTCAGTATTCATTGCAACGGTGGAACCGCTAGTAATCCCGGTACAGAAACACTATATTATGAGACTTCAGATGCAGGAATGAAACTTGCAACAATAGTACATCAATTTTTTATGAAATCTGTCAGAGGCGTTTTTTCAAGCGCTAATTCAAGATGGATCAAATATAAAGATATAACTGTACTTCATAACACTGTTATGCCGGCTATCTTAGTTGAAACTGATTTTATGTGTGTTCAGGATGCTTTAGAGGCAATGATAACCAGTGACTATAAAAATGCAGTTGGAACTGGTCTTAATGACGCATTGCTTCTTGTAGATCCAGGATTTAAAAATTATTGTTGGGGATTTACTTAAATTACAGGAAGTTTATCCTATTATCAGGATTGGG
>JAUSPJ010000128.1 GCA_030655795.1 Fidelibacterota bacterium
AACTCCGTTTGGTGAAAAAAATATTTGTGCACTTTTGCTCAAAATTATTTTTCTCTCTTTTGTTTGAAGGTCAACGGAATACACCATAGCAGGATAAGTTGTATCATAGGGATACACTGAATACCTCATTGTTGAAACGTACAATTTCTCCCCACTCTTTGTTGCTGTTACATTCGCAAGAGAAGGAAAACCTGTAAGGCTATCAACAAAAGCGTGAAGTTCTGTATCGTAGACATGTATGCCATTGTCTTCAGTTCCAACATAAAGAAGGTAACGCTCGATAATGTCTTCTTGTACAATAAAATCAATTGTTGTATCAGATTGGATTAAGATATCATTGGATTCATGACTCTTGATCCACGGAATTGTACTATCAGTATTTTTTATCTGAGCTGTAAATGTTCCTGCTGTAATAGAGCTTCTCTCTGCTTTTTGTAAATCAATCTTCTGAGCAGGAACTGTTTTTGAAGTCGCCAAATTAATATGGCTAACAGGGCTGACGTTCATCCCGCCAATACCATAGAGCATCTTCTTTACACGTGTATCATTGCCAGCCTGCAATTGACAGAAATATACTCCGGGACTGACTTTTTTACCGAATTTATCCCTGCCATCCCAATAAAGTCCATATACCCCTGAAGATTGTGAACCTGTTTTCAACACATTTATTTCCTGCCCCAGGATATTGAAAATCTTGATGTTGATATTCGTTGATTTATTCAGTTGATAGGATATTAATGTTGTCCCTGAAAAAGGATTGGGATAATTCTGGGCCAAATGAACCGTGGCAGGAAGGATGAAATCAAGGTGATCGATCTCGGTTGTAACTCTTATCTGGTAGTTGCCCAGAGTATCAGTAACTGTAGAGAATCTTTGCCTTTTATCATTCTGGTTGATGAAGGTTACCGCCGCAAGCTTGACCGGCGTTGCAATCTCGGTGAAGACATTGCCCTGTACGTTGAAGGTCTGACCATTAATTTGACGCAGAATTATCAATATGAAAAGATAACAGAGTTTCGATCGACAGGATCGTACTAAATCACAGATAAGTGCTTCTCTGAAAAAACTGGTTATTAATGTTTCCCTGCAGCACATCTTCACAATCTTCTTTTACTCTAAATATCATTATAGCGATTTATATTATGATTGTCAATAGGTCGACGAAAAAATATGTTCAATAAAATTGTTTTCTAAAATGTGTATCCGACTGAATAAAAACCGTGCTAATTTGTAACTTTTCTGGTATCTAACTATAGATGTTTCATTTTATCAAAATTTTTATTCCATATCTTGAACGACATATCCGATAAGTCATTGATGAAATATAGATTTGGCTGATTGACTGCCTTAAGCGTTTAATTTCAATATAGTCTATGTTTTTTTTTCTCCTTTATCCTGAATTGAAATCATCTTAACTTTAGGTGATTAGTTGTCGTCGTTATTTTTTGTTTTGGAGAATTTTTTGAAAAAAAGCAATCGAATCGCTATTAAAATATTCTGGTTTGTATTCGTTGGTCTGTTTTTAGCCGGTTGTGCAACGATGTCCGTTCAAAAACCTCGTTATGATTACCAAAAAATGGATCATTCCACAAAATCGGTACATAAGAAGGCCGAAAAGTTTGCCTGGCAATGTGTCCGCAAGGGAGAACCGGTCAGTGTATCCCGCGAGTTGCGGGTGGACAGTGTTTTGGTAAATAAACAGGAAAAAGAGATCGATGTCTATTATAACTGGATTCTGGGACAGGTTCCTTATCGGGAAGAAAACGCCCAACAGGTCTATGACACTTTCCGAAAAGAACTGGGCTGGCGATACCGGAATTATGATTTGCAGATATATTCAAAAAAGTTCCCGGTTGAGGAACTGGTTCCCAATTACTACCGGTCAGATACTGCCGAAATGGATCAAACCCGAATGGTGCAAAAAACGGTAGAGGCGACACCGATAGTCCGCAATATCAGTAATCCCTGGCGGCCTACAGCCGGGCTGTATCAGCGGAATATTGCGCTCTGGCACAGCCACGGCTGGTATTATGAAAACAAACTCAAGCGCTGGGAATGGCAACGGGCGCGGGTATTTCAGATCGTGGAAGATCTATTTCCGATGTCTTTTACGGTCCCCTATCTGATTCCCATGCTGGAAAATGCCGGGGCAAATGTGTTTATTCCCCGAGAACGTGATTTTCAGACTAAAGAAATAATTGTGGATAATGATTCCAGCAGTTTTGGATGTGATTATATTGAGAATCTTCAGGACAGCAGCGTTGTTTTTTATTCAGGCGCGGATTCCAGTGGATTTGCAATCGGCACACCGCCCTATGAATCGGGTCAGAACCCATTCCAGCAAGGTACTTATCGATATTTTATAACGAATAGTGTAGAAACCGCTGCTGTTGAATTCATTCCCGACATTCCGGAAACGGGTAATTATGCCGTCACGATTGCCTACAAAACGCTGGATAACAGCGTTGATGATGTCAAATATACGGTTTTTCATACCGGTGGTAAAACCGTATATCTGGTCAATCAGCAGATCGGCAGCGGTACCTGGATTCATCTCGGTACATTTAAGTTTAAGGCTGGTAAAAATCCGGATATTGGGAAAGTTGTCGTTTCCAACAAGAGTCAAAATCCCGGCGGAATAATCACAGTAGATGCAATTCGTTTCGGTGGCGGTATGGGCAACATCTCCCGCAATGGTCAAATCAGTGGTCGTCCCCGTTATGCCGAAGCCGCCCGGTATTATTTGCAATATGCCGGTATGCCGGATACGCTGGTCTATAATCTGAACGGCGATTCCATCGACTATAACGATGACTATCAATGCCGGGGCGAATGGGTGAATTACCTGAAAGGCGCACCCTTTGGCCCGACGAAAAATCCCGAAACCAAGGGGCTTGGGATTCCGGTTGATCTGTCACTGGCGTTTCACACCGATGCCGGGAAGACCCGGAATGGTATTGTCATCGGGACCCTATCGATTTACAATACCGAAGGCGCCGACACGACGTATCAGTTTCCCGATGGCCAATCCCGCCTGGCCAACCGCGATCTGGCGGATATTTTGCAGACCCAGATTGTGGAAGATATCCGGGCCAAATACGATCCGGTCTGGAACCGGCGGGCGCTCTGGGACCGCGGCTATTCCGAAGTCTGGCGGCCCAATGTACCGGCTGTATTGCTGGAGTTGCTTTCCCATCAGAATTTTCTGGATATGAAATTCGGCAATGATCCGCGCTTCCGCTTTGACGTGAGCCGTTCGATTTACAAAGCCTTTTTACGATTTATTGCCACAGAATATCAGACGGAATATGTTGTTCAACCGCT
>JAUSPJ010000096.1 GCA_030655795.1 Fidelibacterota bacterium
GCTGATTATTTCCACAATGTTCGGATGTCCGATAAAATGCCTGATCTGCGACGCCCATTCCATCTACCAGGGAAAATTATCGAAAGAGCAGATGCTGGATCAAATTGATTATCTCATCACAAAACGATTCGGGAGCGGCCCGATACCGGTCCGAAAATTTAAAATTCAATTTGCCCGGATGGGTGAACCGGCGTTGAACGAGGCGGTTCTGGAGGTTTTGAAGGAACTGCCGACTCGTTATTCCGGCCAGGCAATTATTCCGGCGCTTTCGACCATTGCTCCAAAGGGGACGGAACCATTTTTTAAAGAATTACTGGATATAAAGAACGCATCTTACGAAGACGGTCGGTTTCAGTTGCAGTTTTCCATTCATTCCAGCGATGAACGTGTCCGGGATCGTTTAATTCCGGTGCGGAAGTGGACATTTAAACAGATTGCAGATTATGGGGAGCGGTTTATCAGCGGCAATGATCGCAAAGTGACCCTGAATTTCGCCCTGGCAGAAAACATACCGGTGAATCCGGAAATTATCCGGGATTATTTCGACCCGACCCTGTTTTTCTTAAAACTTACACCGGTGAATCCGACCTATTCCGCTTTAAAAAACAATATTGTATCATCGATTAATCCCTGGGAAAATGCCGAACAGCCGGAGTTCATCGATGAGCTGAAAGAGTATGGTTATGATGTTTTATTAAGTATCGGTGAACCTGAAGAAAACCTGATTGGCAGTAACTGCGGGCAATTTATTCAGAAGCGCATGAACGAAGATCGGGTCATCAAGGGTGCTTATACCTACCCGCCTGCCTGTCGCCTGCCTGTTCATCCTTCGGACTAAACCTACGGATAATGGATCGGCAGACAGGGCAGACAGGTCGGGCAGGTTCTGTAAATTCGGTTTGATTTACGTCGTCTTCAGCAGGGACTTTACCCATTCTCGTTGTACCCAGAGCGCGCAGCCGCCGTTGGGTTCGTCCAGTTTATCCCGGTTTTCGCGGATGGTTTTCAGGAACCTGGATTTAAGGGCATCCTTCAGCGGCAGGTCGTGTAGGCTGGCGTCGGAATAGGGCGCGAAGGGACAGGGTTCCAGGCTGCCGTCTGGCTGCTGCCGGACGTGCACAAAACCACGCCCGGAGGAGAGACAGCCGCCAAACTGTTCCTCATCTCCGGGAAACGCCACAAACAGCGCCGGAAATTCTCCATCAAACCATAAACACTGCGGGTCTGTTCGGGAGTTAATTCCATATCCTCAGTACCGTCCTGAACGGGAATATAATCGATAAAGAAAAAGAGTTTTGAACCGAGTTTGACGAGGGACCTGATGAAATCTTCATTCGTGAGCGTATCGAAAGTCGGCCGGGTCATGGTAAAAGAAATACCGAAGAAGATATTGGTTTTTTTAATACGCTCAATAATACGGACCAGGTGATCAAAAACACCTTCGCCGCGGCGTTCGTTGGTGTCGCTGCGCATGCCTTCCATGCTGATGATGGGCAGGACGTTCTTCTGTTTTTTAAACTCGGCAATGGTGGCCGGATTCAGCGGCATTCCGTTTGTAAAAACGGGAAAAATGATATCCGGGAATTGGGCGGTGATCTCAAACAGATCCGGCCGAATCAGCGGTTCGCCGCCAGCCAGCAGGATAATGGATACACCCAGATCGTGAGCTTCGCTGATCGCCTCTTTAAGTTTGCCGCTGCTCATTTCCAGAGTATTTTCACGCTGTTGAGCCAGAGCATAACAGCCCTTGCATTTCAGGTTGCAGCGGTTGGTGACGCTGATAATCATGAAGGGGGGCACGTGTACATCTTTCTGCTCCCCGTCCAGGCGGCGTTTTTCGGCTTGTTTCTGCCAGCGAATGCTCTTCAGGATAAATAAAGCCAGCGAAGGTTTCAGAAGACTGATTTTCAGGGCGTCACCGACCAGTTGCCGGATGCCCTTATTCATTAAATCTATATAATTTGAGTTTTCCTGCATTGGTCTTTCCATTTTTTCTGATTTTAATATACCGGATTCAGATGAAACAGAAGGTGGATAGTTGTCACAGAATTTATTAAACTTACGAAAATGTGATATGAAACAAAATTGCGGAGAATATTCGGACATGAAGAAATTAAACAATCCCTTTGCCGATCTGAAAGGCTACAACTGTTTTGTCTGTTCGCCCCATAATGCCGTGGGTCTGCACCTGGATTTCTACCTTGATGGCGATGTTATTAAAGCCAGATGGAAACCCGAAGATCAGTACCAGGGCTATCCCAACGTCCTTCACGGCGGTATTCAGGCGACGCTACTGGATGAGGTGGCCAGCTGGGCGGTTTACGCAGTCGCCGGAACCTGGGGGGTAACATCCAGAATGGAGATACAGTATAAAAAACCAGCGCTGATTGATAAAGGCGAAATCAGTCTGACCGCGGAGATTATTGAACATAAAAAGCGGATAATGTCCATGCAAACCCGGCTGTATGATGGTGAGGGAACACTCTGTACGGAGGGTATCGTGGATTACTATGTTTACCCGGAGAATGTAGCCCGGGCGAAGATGCATTATCCCGGAAAAGAGGCTTTTTTAAAATAATTCAGAAACCCCACACTATTTTTTTCCCTGGTTCATCGTATAGGGCGGGATGGAAGCAATAATGACCAGAAAGATTTCAGAAAGTTACCGCGAAGAGCATCCCCGGTTGCTGGCGTATATTCGCAGTAAAGTACGCCGTTTGGAAGATGCGGAAGACATTGCCCAGCCTGTCTGCGTCCGGCGGCTGCCGGACAGGCAGAGATGTGTTTTATCAGGCCCTGATATTCCGGGAGTTTACTCCCGGCATTTTTGTATTCTGGTATCAAAAAAAGCCAGCCCGGGGGAGAGCTGACTTTCTTGTGTGGGTTTGTAAATTCGCAAGGGATTTACAAGGGTAGTATTATGTCGAATTGTATGCCGATCTCGTTAAATAATTTCTCAAGCGTGTTTTCCATGTTATCAATGATTTGATCAAGATCGATTTCCAGGTCCTCTAAGTCAATTTCTAAATCGCCGAAACGGTCAATATTAAAGTCATGATCGAGATGGATTCCGTGCTTGCGAATGTTAATTTCTGAGCGTTCTTTTGCATCTAACGTGACTTCAACTGTTTGAGTTTTACCTTTACGTACGATTTCTACGGCTACTTTAGCGCCTTTTTTGTAATCCTTCAGTGAGTAGTAAAGATCCTCAGTAAAATGGATAGCTTCGTCCCCTATTTTTGTGATAACGTCGCCGGACTTCAGACCGGCCTTTTCGGCGGGACTGCCAGCCACAACTTCGGTTATCACGACGCCTTTATACTCTTCAACCTGGAAATACTCAGCCAGGTCTTTACTCAAATCCTGAACCTGAGCACCCAGATAAGGTCTATCATGGCTAATGCGTATTTTTTGTCTGTAAGGCAGGGAATAATGACGTTCGTAGTTTTTCTTTTTACCGATGGCTACTTTTTTATCAATTGTTTTACCATCCCTGAATATTTCGAGTTTAACTTTTGATTTGGGGTGTGTGTTTTGAACCATCTCAACCAATTCATCGACATATTGAACACTTTTTCCGTCGTATTTGAGAATAATGTCACTTTCTTTCAGATCGGCGTCTTCCGCCGGACTGTTGTCATATACTGCATTGATTAAAATGCCGGTTTGGTCTTTCAGGCCGGCTTCTCTGCGGATTGAGGGCGTTATTTCGCTGATGCCAACCCCCAGCCAGCCCTGTACCGTTGACTTTGCATAACCGGTTTCATTTGAAAAAATTAATAGCACGCTGCCTAAAATCAATGTGAAAAGATATCCGATAATTTTTGGTATGGTAGCGGGATTTTTCATCATTTCCTCCAATTCAAATTTAACGTCACATATACTATGACTGATTCGTAGCCCGGAAAGTTTTATTTGGAGAAGAAAATAGGATTTTTAATCGAAAAAATTCCCCGATGCTTGCGTCGGGGAAGTTCATTAGATCGTGCATTTTGAAATAGCCCCCGAATTCTCCAACGGGAGTCCCTGATGGGAAATTCGGGGGTTACTTGTTAAATCTGGTGAAAAGTGAACTGCTTCTCCCGCCGGGATGCTTTTGGCAAACAGTTTTTTAAAGTAATTTTCTCAACATTATCTTACATCGAACTCACGTTAAAATATTGTTTTTCTGAGAATTATTAAGAAAATAACGTTTCCGGCGAACGGATAATTTCGCGGAACCTGTTAAAGAACTGCCCGGCATGAAATCCATCCGCCAGAGCATGATGAGCCTGCAGGGAATAGGGAAGTTTCACACTGTCGCCTTCGTAAATGTATTTACCCCAGGCCAGGCGGGGCGCCGAATCTACGGGATGCATATTGATGGGATGCATGACCCCGGTAAATGATACCCAGGGAATGCATGTAATATAAACCCGGTTGTCCTGTGCGGAATCACTCTGGATAAATGGGTTTTCTTTTACGGTCTGGATGGCGTGCGCAGCATTTTCGAAAAATTGATGAATATTTTTGTCGAAATCAGCATTGCAGAAGCTGAACTGATCATCCTCTATACTGACTGTAAAAGAGGGGTGAATGATAGCATGTTTTACAACGCTGCCTTCCCGGATACGGCATCGAAATTCCGGTATATTATTAATCGTTTTCATACTGACGAACAGAATCGTTTTAAACAGCGAAATATTGTGGGCTTTTGTGTAGTGGAAAGCTTCGCTGATATCGATGCTTGTGCTGATATTGAAATGCGGATAGTCGTAATTTTTAAAAAATTCAAACTGGCGTCGGCGAGGCCAGGTTTCCAGATTTATTTCACGAATCATGGTTTGATTTTCCTTTCTGTTTGCTGGGAAATTACTTCGATATCCGAAAAAGTCCAAGTAGTGAATTTGATAAATGTTATCAATATGCCTGTTTGATCGCCAGAAATATATTGAAAAAAACCTTTTCTGTGTTAAACTAACTGCTTAACGTTTTTGGAATTGGAGGATAGATGAAAAAAATAGTAGTTCTGGCAAAACAGGTACCCGATACCGCCAATGTGACCGGCGACGCCATGAAGGAAGATGGCACGGTCAACCGGGCAGCATTGCCGGCGATTTTTAATCCCGAGGATTTGAATGCCCTTGAAATGGCGCTGACGATTAAAGATAAAATTGCCGGTGAAGTGATCGTCATTAGCATGGGGCCGCCTAAAGCCGTTGAAATATTAAAACATTCGTTATATATGGGCGCTGACCGCGTCATGCTGATTACCGACCGCAAATTTGCCGCCGCCGATACTCTGGCGACCTCTTATGTGCTGGCGGAAACCGTTAAAAAAATCGGCAATGTCGATCTGGTGCTCGCCGGACGTCAGGCAATCGATGGTGATACGGCCCAGGTGGGTCCGCAGGTGGCTGACAAAATCGGTTTTAACCAGGTCACTTATGTCTCAAATCTGAAAGAATTTACCGATGAATATCTGATTGTTGAACGTGACGGCGAGGTCCAGACTGAGGTGATCAAAACCGCTTACCCGGTGTTGTTAACAGTAACAGCTGAAGCCAATACGCCTCGTTATCCCAACTGCCGGAAGATGCTGCATTATTTCCGGGCAGACCTGAAAGACAATTTCAGAAAGGATGAATTATCGGTTGCCGAAGAAAACGACTGGATTATTCCAACCTGTACCATGGACGATTTGGGCCTGGAGGAGGATCGCTGTGGTCTGAAAGGCAGCCCGACAAAAGTGCACAAGATCAAGAGCATTATGCTGAAAGGCGGCGACCTGAAAATGTACGGTACTGAAGCAACCGACATTAAACAGCTGGTCCGGGACATAATGAAAGATTACGTAGAGGTTAATTGATGAAATCTGTTGTATTTATAGAAAAGAACCCGGTCAGCAATCAGCTCCGCAATGTCAGTCTTGAACTGACCCATAAAGCCTACACGTTATCCAATCCGCTGGGCGGTGAGGTGCTGGGAATTTTTACCGGAGATTTACTGCCGGAGAACAGCGATGAATTGTTTCAATTTGGAATGAGCCGGCTGCTTTATTATACGGATGAGCGTTTGGCGCATCTGCATTCCATCGCTTATAAACATATCCTCGAAGCAATGATCCGTTCCGAAGCGCCGGATATTGTGCTGTTTGGAGCAACCCATACCGGTCGGGATATTGCGCCGTTGATTGCTTCATCCCTGAAAACCGGTCTGACGGCTGATTGTACTCAGCTATACATTGATGAGTATAAAGATAAAGGTAAAATTCTATATCAGATGCGACCGGCCTTCGGTGGAAATATTCTGGCGACGATTATCACACCCGATCATCGTCCAATGATGGCATCTGTGCGGGAAGGCGTAATGCTGTTGCCGGAAGAACGTCTGAATTTTCCGGTGAAAACCGAAGCCTTTCCAATTGATTTTGATGAACTCTGGATAAAAAGTGAGTTTTTGGGAATTGTTCCGAAAGTCAAAAAGGTGGATTTCAATTCGGCGAATATCATTGTTTCCGGTGGCGCCGGAGTCGGCAGTGAAGAAAACTTTCGCCTGATCCGTGAACTGGCAAGAGCCCTGGGTGGCGAAGTCGGCGCCAGCCGGGCGGCCGTGGACTTCGGCTTTGTGGAAAAGGATCACCAGGTGGGCCAGACCGGTTCGGTTGTGCGCCCCAAACTCTATATCGCCTGCGGAATTTCGGGGCAGATTCAGCATCGCGCCGGTATGGAAGAATCGCAGAGAATTATTGCCATCAATAAAGACCCCGAAGCGCCGATTTTTGGCATTGCCCATATGGGAATTGTCGGCGACCTGAACGAGATTATCCCGGTCATGTTGCGCTACCTGAAGGAGGAAGGTTAATGGAAAACTTCTATAATGAGAATCGAAAATTCTATTTGAATAACATAGATTTAAATGAGATCGTCAGCGATCTGGAAAACGGTTATCAGGACACCGGTTCCGAGGCGCTGCATGCCTACAAAGAAGCCCAAAAGTGGTATGAGATGGTCTTAACAAATGCCGGGGAAATTTGTGCCAATTTCATCGCACCACGGGCCGAAGCCGTCGATGAACAGGGACCGACCTATCGGGATGGTCTGGTAAGTTGGGCGCCGGAAACCCAGGAAAATATGAAAGCGCTTTCCGATGCCGGCTATCTGGGCGGAATGCTGCCGCGCAAGTACGGCGGACTGAATCTGCCTGTGACGGTTAACACTGTGATTGTGGAGATGGTTTCCCAGGCGGACGCCAGCCTGATGAATCTATTTGGGCTTCAGGATATTGCGGTGACGGTCAATAAATTTGGCGATGAAGCGCAGAAGAATAGGGTCTTACCGAAATTCTGCAAAGGGGAAGTCAGCGGTTCCATGGCGCTCACCGAACCCGACGCCGGCAGCGATCTGCAGTCGGTGGCGTTGCGGGCAATTGAAAAAGACGGCGAATGGTATCTCGACGGTGTGAAGCGGTTTATAACGAACGGAAATGGCGAGGTATCGCTGGTCCTGGCGCGGTCCGAAGAGGGTTCCAAAGGCGGCCGCGGCCTAAGTATGTTTCTCTACGAGCGTTATCGTGATAAAAATATGATAGTCCGGCGCATTGAAAATAAGCACGGTATTCACGGATCGCCAACCTGCGAACTGCAGTTCAATATGGCAAAAGCCGAATTGGTCGGCAGGCGTAAATTCGGTTTGATCAAATATGTCATGAGCCTGATGAACGGCGCCCGTCTGGCGGTGTCGGCGCAGGCGCTGGGGATTGCCCAGGCTGCTTTTGAAGAAGCGGTGAAATACGCCAACGAGCGTGAGCAATTTGGTCAGGCGATTGTCCATTTTCCGGCGGTTTACCAGATGCTCAAGAAAATGCAGGCGGAGATTGAAACCACCCGTATGCTGCTCTATAAAACATCCCAAGCGGTGGATCATGAAGATATGTATGAGCGGAAATCCCAGCGTGGCGAAGATCTCAAAACCGAACTGAAATACGCTGTGGCAATGGCGGGCTTCCTGACGCCGTTAACGAAGTTCACGGCCACCGAAATGGCCAATAAAGTCGCTTACGATGCGGTGCAGATTCACGGCGGCTGCGGCTATATGAAGGATTTCCCGGTGGAACGCCTGGCCCGGGACGCCCGGATAACCAATATCTACGAAGGGACAACGCAATTACAGGTAGTGGCAGCTATCGGCGGTGTGATCAACAATGTGCTGGAGCAGGAATGGGAAAACTTAAAAGAATTAAGGATTAAAGAATTAAGCGCTGATAAGGATAGAATTCTGGGATTTGTGGAGAAACTGCAGCAGACAGTCGCCGGTGTCGCTGAATTGAAGAATAAGGATTTCCACGATTATGTCGCCAATTACCTGGTGGAAATAGCGTCGATCATTTACCGTTGTGCGCTGTTTTTACCGGTTGCCGAAGAACATACTGAAAAACGGGAACTGTTTGGGTTTTTCATGAATGAATCCATCACCCGGATCGATTACCTGATTAGTCAAATCAACATGTTGAAAAAGCGATATGGTGAATCGATTGTGGATTTGAAGGCGGATTTTGTCATAAAATAGCGCTGCTGAACCTTCCGAATGTGAGCTTGTCTCGCCTGCTTGTCACATTGAGACGCCTTTGGCGCACACTGACGCCGAATAAAAGATTTTCGGTTATCGTTTTTTTAATATGGCGTCGGGTGTCTCACCAGAAACCTCCGTTGAGGCGAAGCAGGTTCGTTAGCAATTTATTTATATTGAATGGATTAGGATGTCAGTTATTTGCGATACTAATTTGAAGCTTCATTCCAAGAACGCGTGCGTATTTTTCCAGAGTAGACAAACGAATGTCTTCCGCATGGTTTTCTATTCTTGATATTGCAGATTTCTTGGTATCCAGTTTATTTGCAAGTTCTTCCTGAGTATATCCGGCTTTTTCACGCATCTGTTTTAAAAGTATACCAACCTTGAAATTCTCATAACCTGCGTCAAAATTCTCTGAAAATTCAATATCTTTACTTTTTCTGCTATCAATGTATTTGTTTAGGTCACTCATATTATTTTCTCCTCATATAGTCTCGTTTACGATTTTCAGCGACTTCAATATTATGTTTTGGCGTTTTCCGGGTTTTCTTAATAAAGGCATGGTTTAATACTACAATTTTATTCCCATCGAAAAATCCTAAGATCCTAACCTGGACAAGCCAGAATTTTCCCAAAGGGATGCCCTCGGCACAAATTTCAAAATGCAAATTTCAAAATGCAAATTTTAAGATCGCTTTCTCTAATCTCAGCCTCCGAAAATAATTTATGTAACAGGTGTCTCTGGAAAATTTGATATTTGATATACATTATGCTTTTTTACCGTCGAGAACTCCAATTTTTCTTTACAAAAAAACAAGAATTTGAGAATTAAGAAACTATTCATTTTCTTGTTTTTCTGTAAAATTTTTTGCATGATAAATGATCATTATTCAAATCAAATCAGATACTTGATACTTGTTTTTCTTATCCAGTATCCAGTATCCAGTATCC
>JAUSPJ010000108.1 GCA_030655795.1 Fidelibacterota bacterium
TTCGTTACAATATTTAACACTGTCAATTTCCCAGGTTAGTGGCCGCCAGCGATAGGGCAATTGATAAGGTCCTGCGCCGATATCCCTGGTCATATCAAAATCCGAGTCCTCGAAGTGATCTCGCATCAGTTCCACCACATCTCTATGTGACAGTTTCTTATCGGGTTTGATCCAAAGCGGCAGCGGTTTTACGCCCTTAATTCCTTTAACGAAATCCATGGATAAATTCAGAGAGGGTGCTGCCCGGCGGAACATGCTCCAGACACGTGCTTCACAAAAACGCAATGCGCTATAATCGAGCGGTGCATAGGTATCAGCGAAGCTGAAATCTTTGTCCTTACCGTCGAACCAGCCCTTTTCCCGAGCAAGTTTAATTACATCCTTTTCATAAAGACAGTTCTCAGGGTCTTTGTGAGGAAATTGATGGATTCGTGCCTGGTTGGCGTGAGCGCTGATATATCCGTCGGGAATTCGTTGGGTAACCCACACTGCGCCGGTGCGACCGGGGCCTTTACCAATGATTTCCATGATCCAGACCTCATTGGGATCAGCAATTGAAAACGATTCACCGGAACTGTAATAGCCGTATTCCTGAACGAGATCGGCGATAACCCGTATCGCTCCGCGGGCGGTTTCGGCCCGCTGTAACGCGATATACATTAAGCCGCCGTAGTCCATTATCGCCGTAGAGTCGATAAGTTCTTCACGCCCTGTAAAGGTGGTTTCGCCGATTGATACCTGGTGCTCATTCATATTACCGACAACAGTATAGGTATGGGGAACCTGTTTGATCTGACCCAGAAATTTACCGGTATCCCATTCGTAAATGTCCAGCATTTCGCCGGGCAGATGATCAGCAGCCGGAGTGTAGTAGAGTTCGCCATACAGTTCATGGGAATCGGCTGCGAAGGTGATCATCGTAGAACCGTCAACGGTTGCTCCCCTTGTAAAGAGAAAATTGGTACATGCCAATGTCACTGTGCTGATCATTATCAGCGACAATAATAATTTTAACGACTTTCTCATGGAATTCCTTTCAGGATGTTCAACGTAACAGTTATTAAAAATCAATGAACCGAAAGTTAACAGGATTCGCTGAAAATCAAAATAGGTTGGGAACTACTTAATGGTAATTTCTTAGCTGATATTATGACAGGTTTTAGAAAACTTGAAATTTATTCGCCGATTACCTGTACATATATTTGACGCTGACGGGGAGTGTTGTCATGATCAATAATCACAATTTGCTGCCAGGTTCCCAGAACCAGTTTTTCCTCGGAAAAGGGAATTGTGATTCCAGGTCCCATGAAGCTTGCGCGAATATGGGAAAAACCGTTGTCATCACCCCAGGTTTGAGAATGATGAGAATGCATCTGCCGGGAAGCGAATTTTTCCAGTTGTTCCTGCATATCCAGAACCAATGCCGGTTCGAACTCAATCGTTGTCACACTGGCGGTCGATCCAATTACTGTTATTGATGCAATCCCTTTTTGACATCCGGATTGACAGATAATATTTTGCACCCGGTCAGTAATGTCGTGGATATCGGAAAATCCTTTTGTCTGAATACTTATTTTTGCACCAAATACCATTTATAGCTCCGTTATTATTTTCAAGTTACAAAAAAACTACATGAAAAACTTTGATTTTAACTGTCGTTAAGTGTAATATTGCCTATGCAAAATAGCAACGTATGCCCCAAATATATCTGATAAAAATTAGGTCGGGTTTTAGTCTATGACACCAGCATTTGAACTACTGAATAATGTAAAAGATCTATTCGGCCATCATGTAATTTTCGGAACCGGGATTCTGCTGATGACCGGTTATTTCTTTGGTCGGATAGCGGAACTGTTAAAATTGCCGTCGATTACCGGCTATATCCTCGCAGGATTGCTGCTGGGTGAAAGTGTAATTGGAATTATTCCGGCAACGGCGCCCTATAAACTCACCAGTATTACCGAAATAGCGTTAGGATTAATTGCGATTACGATTGGTGCGGAATTTGAAATATCACGGTTGAGAAGAACGGGTCGAACAATCATGATAATTACTATTTTTCAAGCGGTATTTGCGTTAGTTTTTGTATTTACCGGTCTGGTTTGTATGAAAATGGAAATGAGTTACGCGTTAATTTTGGGTGCGATCGCTACGGCCACCGCCCCGGCGGCAACAGTGGTAATTGTGAAGGAACTCCGGGCCAGGGGAGAATTTGTGGATTATCTGTACGGCGTGGTTGCGCTGGATGATGCGGTTTGCGTGATCCTGTTCAGTATCATTTTCGCCCTGGTTGCTCCGGGTTTGGCCGGAACCATCGCCGGACACGAGTCCGGAATAATGAGTAGTATCACACGTGCCGGCCTGGAGATTCTGTTTTCCTGTCTTTTGGGAGCGGTCAGTGGTTTTTTACTCCATGAATTTACCCGAAAAAAATATCGTCTGAATGAAATTTTAATTATTTCCATTGCCATCATTTTCCTTACCATTTCGATTGCGATAGTATTGAATCTGTCTTTGTTGATTTCCAATATGATGATGGGCGCGGTACTGGTCAATTTATCTCATCGAAATAAACGGATCTTCCGAGTGATTGAGCCGATTACGCCGCCGCTGTTTGCGCTCTTTTTCGTGCTGGCAGGAACGGAACTCCATTTGTATGTATTTACTAAACTTGCGGTTATCCTGTTTGGGTTGATGTACATTCTGGCCCGTTTCGCCGGGAAATACATGGGCACCTGGATATCGGCATATCTGACAAAGACATCCACCGGTATTCGAAATTATCTTGGTTTTTGCCTGTTTCCACAAGCAGGCGTTGCGATTGGACTGGTCCTGTTTGTTCAGACATCACCGGTCATGCTGAATGCGCCGGAAATTGTCAGAGAGATGATGGTGTTAATTGTAAATATTGTATTGTTCAGTATTTTTATCAATGAATTAATTGGACCTCTGATTTCAAAGTTTGGATTAGTCAGAGGTGCCGAACTTGAATAATTGAGGTGTTTATTCATGGATATTTTTAATATAGTTAGTGAAAAGACCTGTGCTGTACGCTTCAGTGCAAAGGATAAGAATGACTGCTTGCGTAAGCTGGCTGAAATACTATCAATGCATATATATGAGATAACCGTGGATGGCATTTACGAAGCATTGCTCCAACGGGAAGAGATGGGCTCAACCGGATTTGAGGAAGGTATAGCAATTCCTCATGCTAAAGTCCCCGGTATACGGGAATTCCATATGGCTATTGCGCATTCGAAAAAGGGAATTCCATTTGATAGTATTGACGGTAAAAAATCCCATCTGTTTTTTGCGATTGTTGGTCCCGACAAGCATCCCGAGCAGCATTTGCAGATCCTGGCTCAGATTTCCCGGATATCGCGAAATCCAAATGCCCGCCGTGAAATGATCCAGGCCCGTTCTAATATTGTTTTAAAAGAGGCGTTTTTACGATATGTGACCAGCAAGACGGCATCCAAAGAAAAAGAAAAAAATAAGCTGTTGATGGTGATTCTGTATGAAAAACGCTACCTGGATGATATTCTGGAGCTGTTTCTGGAAAGAGGTATTCGGGGAGTCAATGTTCTGGAATCGACCGGTATTAAAGATCAGCTGTCAACGATTCCACTGTTCAGCGATTTCCTGAATTTTCTGGGTGAGCGCTCGGATGTCAGTAAAACGATTATGACAGTGGTACCGGAGAAAGATGTATCCGAAATTGCTCAGGGAATCGAAGAAATCATGGGCGACCTGAATAAGCATACCGGCGCCATGGTTATGGCCCTCGATCTGTTTTTTATGAAAGGATCAATGGAGATTTGAGATATAAACAGACATCGGATTTAAATGTTGGTATAAACTCTATTACTTCTGAAGTTCGCTCTTGATAAGATCAATTAATTCTTCCAGCATAACCGGCTTAGCAATCCATTTTCGTCCGATTTCTTTCAAACGAGAGGCAATTTTTTCATCGTGATCATAACCCGTAATAAACACAAATGGCATATCAGGGTTGAACATCTGAACCTTTTCATAGAGGCTGAAGCCGTCCTCGTTGGGCATGATAATATCCGACAGGACGATATCCGGTTCGGTTTCCCGAATCTTCTTTAATGCTTCGGGGGCGGAAAACGCCGATTGGACGTTAAATCCGTTTTGGGCGAAATATTCGGAGTACAGCTCACATATCAACTTATCATCATCGACAATTAGTATTTTTGGTTTCATCGGGTCTGTTCCTATACCTTTTTATTCACAATATGCAGTAATATAAGTTTAAAAATTATTAAAGAAAAACCGTAACTACTCAGCCCTAAAAAGTGAGTAAGTTTTATTCTTGTTCCAGGGCTCCCCCGTCCGGCAGCTGCCGGACAAGCCGGACAGGTGAATTACCCAGCGCTTAAGAGGCACTAATCGAATTCAATCTCGTGAATGGGAAATTCGATGCTGTAATCAGCGATATTGTAATGCCTGGAAAGAGCGGCCTGGACTTGATAAAAGATATCAGCAAACTAAATCCCAAAGTAAAAGTCATCTGACAAGCGGCTACTTCGATGATAAAGTCCGGATGGCAGAAATCCAGAAAATGAATATTGAGTTCGTTTAGAAACCCAATTCAATTCAGGATTTACTGAATTCACTTGTAAAGGTGTTAAATAAATAATTATTTCAGCCTGGAAAAATTAAAATATCTAATTTTCCTTTTGCATTTTAACCAAAAGATTCTATTTTAATTACAAGTGAATTTTTGGATTTATCTGGGATTTATCGGCAAAATGAATTAGCAATAATGCATCGGAGATTTCGAAATGATCGGGATTGATTTAATTCATTTTACGATATTTAATTGAAATGACGGATTACTTAATAACTTTAATTTTAGGTGGTATTTTTCCCATTTAAAAAAGGAAGATTTTGTTAAAAATTTCTTTTAACGGATTTCAATTTCAATCAAAACATTTCAAAGGAGGAATCATTGAAGGAGATTAATATTTCCCAGCTTATTCCTGTGGTCAGGAAATTGTGTATTGATGCGAATTATTACGCCAGTCCCGACGTGGTTGAAAAGATCAAGTTCTTCATGGAAAAAGAAGAATCGCCGACAGCCCGGGATATTCTGGCGTTAATGCTGGAAAATCATAAGATGGCGGCCGAAGAGCAGATGCCCATGTGTCAGGATACCGGAGTAGCTGTGGTTTTTGTCGAACTGGGGCAGGATGTTCATCTGGTTGGCGGTGATTTTTATGCAGCCATCAATGAAGGTGTCCGTCAGGGATATCAGGACGGTTATTTGCGCAAGTCAATGGTCGATGATCCGGTGATTGAACGGAAAAACACAAAGGACAACACACCCGCATTGATCTATACGGAAATTGTTCCCGGTGACTCACTGAAGATTACGGTTGCCCCAAAGGGCGGCGGCGCTGAAAACATGAGTGAAGTCAAGATGATGAAGGCCGCCGACGGCATTGAAGGGGTGAAGGATTTTGTCGTTGACCGGATTAAACGGTCCGGTGGCAATCCCTGTCCGCCGGTAGTTGTCGGAGTTGGGATTGGCGGCAGTTTTGAGCAGAGTGCATTGCTGGCAAAAAAAGCATTATTGCGACCGCTGACCGAAAAGCATCCCGACCCCAAATGGGCGGCGGTGGAAGATGAAATACTGGAACGAATCAACAAACTCGGCATTGGGCCGCAGGGACTGGGTGGGCGTACTACCGCATTAGCGGTCCAGATTCTTACCAAACCCTGTCATATCGCATCCATGCCGGTTGCGGTAAATGTCAACTGTCATGCCCATCGTCATGAAAGCGCAGTCATAGAATAAAGTGAGGTAACCCATGGCAAATGAAATAAAATTACAGACTCCCCTGACATCGGAAATGCTGGAAAAACTCCAGGTCGGTGATAAGGTTCTTCTCAGCGGGACGATCTATACCGCCCGGGACGCCGCTCATAAGCGGCTGATAGAACTGCTGAAAGCGGGCAAAGAATTACCCTTTAATCCTGCCGGCGCGGTGATTTATTATGTCGGTCCTGCTCCGGCAAGACCGGGAAAACCGATTGGCTCCGCAGGCCCGACAACCAGTTACCGGATGGACCCTTATGCTCCGGCGCTGATGGATGCGGGATTAAAAGCAATGGTTGGTAAAGGCCCGCGCGGACAATCGGTTGTCGATTCAATGGTCAAAAATAAAGCCGTTTACTTTGCCGCAGTTGGCGGTGCCGCGGTTGTGATAGCTCAAGCAGTCAAAGAGGCGAAAATTATTGCCTATGAGGACCTTGGAGCCGAGGCCATTCGCGAATTAAAAGTCGTGGATTTTCCGGTATTCGTTGCGAACGATATAAAAGGGAATGATATTTTCAAGATCGGTGTTGAAAAGTATCGTAGATAAGAATATCTGGAATCGTGCTTAGATCTTTGATAGGGGAGAATAGGGCAGAAATGCTAACTCCTGAATGAATTTCCCAAGGGGACAGGCGGTTTTAGGTGTAGTGTTGCTATCACCCATTCACTTCCGTCTCCTCTGAATCGGGATACGCCGGATAAAAAAGTGAATGGTTAATGTTTGGCGTGAGATTATGAAAAATTCAACTGATAAAATAATAACTATAATATGAAGTTGGAAGGGAGCATTATATGAGCGAACTTGAAAAGCTTCGGCAAGAGGCTTTGGAGTTTGAGATGCAGGGTAAAATCGGGAAAGCGATTGAAAAGCTCAACGAGCTTCTTAAAGTTGATCCTGAGCAGTACGACCTGCGTGTAAAACTGGGCGAGTTGTATTATGTATCCGGCGAGATTAAGAAGTCTATCAAGGAGTTTGAGGAAGTAATCAAAATAAAACCAGATTATACGTTTGCACTGTACCGTTTGGGAATATCCTATTTTCGGGCAACCCGTTTCACGGACGCCATCGATGTGTTTCATCATATCAATGCCGTAGAACCGGAACTGTACATGTCGTCTTACTGGGAAGGTCTGGCCCACTACCACAAAGGTCAATTCAAACGCAGTATTGATGCCTATATGCGGTTAACGGAAAACAGTCCCAGCGGAACTTTGGGTTATTATCAGCTGGCAATCGTTTATATATCTTCTGGAAAATACGAAGAAGCCATTCGCTGTCTCAAGGAAATTCTGAAAGAAGATCCCAATATAGTTTCGGTTAACTATCATTTGGCACTGGCTTATCTGGGAATTGACAATCAGGATTACGCGATAAAACATTTAAAGAAGGTTGTCGAACTGGATCCCGAGCACTTCGATGCAAAACGACGGCTGAAAATATTGACAGATCCGGAAGATCTGTATACATTCGAGGTTCCTCCATTATAAACATAAAACAATCTGAGGAGATTGTATGACGAAACCAAAAGTGGCTTTCTATTGGTGTGCATCCTGCGGCGGTTGTGAGGAGGCGGTTGTTGATCTGGCAGAAGATATCCTGAAAGTGGTTGATGCGGTTGATATCGTACTCTGGCCGGTGGCGATGGATTTTAAAAAGAGTGATATCGAGGCGATGGCCGATGGGTCTATCGCAGTATCTTTTATCAACGGAGCGGTCAGGACATCCGAGCAGGATGAATGGGCCAAACTCTTACGCAAAAAATCCGGGCTGGTTGTCGCTTTTGGAGCCTGTTCACACCTGGGCGGGATTCCCGGACTGGCCAATTTATCATCCCGGCAGCAGTTGTTTGACACAATTTATACACAGGCGCCGACGGTAAATAATCCGAATAAAATTTATCCGCAGACGATTTGCACGGTTGCTGAAGGTGATCTTGAACTGCCGGAAATCCACGAAGAGGTGCGGGCGCTGGACCAGGTGATCGATGTGGATTATTATCTGCCGGGTTGTGCGCCGCCCCCGAACCTGATCATGGATGCTGTGCTGGCGATTTTATCCGGTAATTTACCGGAAAAAGGCGCTGTGCTTGCTCCGGATAAATCGCTTTGCGATACCTGTCCGCGTAAGGACTCCAAGCCTGATAAGCTCAAAATCAGCGATGTAAAGCGAATTTCCATGACCACTATTCCCGAGGATAAATGTTTCCTGGCAGAGGGGGTGATTTGTCTGGGACCCGCGACCCGATCCGGTTGCGGTGAACGCTGTATCAACGCCAATATGCCCTGTCGCGGCTGCTTCGGACCGACGAAAGCAGTGCAGGACCAGGGCGCCAAATTCCTGTCCGGATTCAGTTCACTGTTTGACAGTGAAGATGAAGCGGAAATAGACGCTTTTGCAGAATCGGTTCTTGATCCGGCCGGACTTTTCTATATGTTCAGTCTCGCATCGTCGCTCAAAGCAAAATTTCACGATCGTTCATAAACAGGGGAATATTTATGGGAACTCGAATAAAAATTGATCCGATCACACGTCTGGAAGGCCATGGGAAAATAGACATATTCCTGAATGCCGACGGCGATGTTCAGCAGGCCTATTTCCAGGTGCCGGAACTGCGCGGATTCGAAGAGTTCTGCAAAGGTCGTCTGGCCGAAGAACTAGCCCGGATAACACCCCGGATCTGTGGCGTTTGTCCGACAGCTCACCACATGGCATCGGGTAAAGCGCTGGACGATCTCTATCATGTGGACCCGCCGCCCGCTGCGAAAAAAATTAGGGAACTAATTAATTCAGCATTTATCTTTGAAGACCATGTGCTGCATTTCTTTTATCTGGGCGGACCGGATTTTATCGTCGGACCGACTGCTCCCAAAGAGCAGCGCAATATCCTGGGCGTATTGGGTAAAGTCGGTCTGGAAATTGGCGGACAGGTCATTGCAATTCGTAAAAAGGTCCGGGCGGTTATCGAAAAACAGGGCGGGCGGGTAATCCATCCGGTCTGTAATCTGCCCGGTGGCGTTTCCAAAGGGGTAAAACCCGAGGACGCCGAGCAGTACAAACACTTAGCCGACGAAATGATCGGTTTTGCTCAATTTACATTAAAGGCATTCAGCGATATTGTTCTGGCGAATCAGGAGTATCTCGATTTAATCGTTGGTGATATCTATCGCCATGAAACCTACTACATGGGGCTGGTGGATCAGAATAATCATGTTAATCTCTATGATGGAGACATCCGGGTTGTAACCCCTGCAGGCGATGAATTTGTCAAATTTAAAGCCCGGGATTATCTGAAGCATATCGAAGAGCGCGTTGAACCCTGGAGCTATGTGAAGTTTACTTATCTGAAAGAAATCGGCTGGAAGGGATTTACCGATGGAAAAGACAGTGGTATCTACCGTGTCGCGCCGCTGGCTCGGTTGAATGCATCGGATGGAATGGCGACTCCATTGGCGCAGGCGGAATATGAAAAAATGTTTTCTGCACTAGGCGGCAAACCGGCGCACAACACGCTGGCTTATCACTGGGCGCGCCTGGTGGAAGTTTTATATGCGGCTGAGCGGTTTAAGGAATTAGCGAATGACCCCGAAATTTTATCGCCGGATATTCGCACAATTCCGACTGAAATACCGACTGAAGGAATTGGTGTTGTGGAAGCGCCGCGTGGAACGCTTTTCCATCACTATAAGACCGACCCAAACGGTCGTGTTACCGATGTGAATCTGATCGTTGCGACGACCAACAATTCAGCTGCAATCTGCATGTCGATTGAACGGGCAGCCCGGAAACTGATCAAAAAAGGCAAAGTGGATGATGGGATTCTGAATATGGTGGAAATGGCATTCCGGGCCTATGATCCCTGTTTTGCCTGCGCAACTCATTCCCTTCCCGGACAAATGCCGCTGATTGTATCCATTCATAACGATCGGAAGGAAGTAATCCAAAAGTTAGTGAGGGATTAACTCATGACGAAGAATAAAAAAATCAGTTCGCACCGGATCAGCAGTGAAGATTTTGACCAGCTGAAAGATATTTCAGGCGTAAATGTCTATGCCTGTTATCAGTGCGGCAACTGCTCATCGGCGTGTCCGGCAGTGGAGTTTATGGATATTCCGCCTCATCAGGTCATTCGGATGGTTCAGTTGGGATTTATTGATGAACTTGTAAAATCGGAAACGCCCTGGATCTGTGCAGCCTGTATTACCTGCACGGTAAAATGTCCCCGTGGGGTTGACATTGCCAGGGTTATGGAAGGCTTGAGGCAGCTTGTGTTGCGCAGCGATTTTGAGCATGGCAATCTTTGTGAAATTGATGAAAAACTGCGGAAAAAACTGCCCCAGATAGCATTAATTGCTAATTTTCGAAAAACGATCCTTTAGCTAACGGAGGAGTGATGCAGCTGTCCTACTACCCCGGATGTACATTAAAAACCAATGCGAAAAATTTCGAGAAGTCTGCATTGGCGGTTCTGAAACACCTCGGCGTCTCCGTCGATGAACTGGCTGACTGGTACTGCTGTGGCGTCTGCTTTTCTCAAACTCAGGACAACCTGATGCAGCAAATTGCACCGGTTCGCACACTGGTAAAGGCCAAAGAGAGTGGCAATCAGCAGCTGCTGGCGCTGTGTGCAATGTGTTATAATACTCTGAAACGGTCGATAGAGTTTATCAAGGACGATGCGGAAAAGCTGCAAACGATCCATCAATTTATGGACCTTGAAACGACGCAGTTTTATGGTAATGAGGTCGATGTTGTCGATATATTGACGCTGATAAAACAGATCGGCCTTGAAAAACTGAAAAAATCAATTGTCAAAACCGAGTTTGGTTTGAAAATCGCTTCTTATTATGGATGCATGCTGCTGCGACCTAAAGAGCTTGCCATCGATTCAGCGGATGATCCGGTGATTATGGAAGAAATCCTGGCAAGCGCCGGGTGTGAAAATGTCTATTTCCCGTTTCGAACCGAGTGCTGCGGTTCCTATCAGATTGTGAATGAGCCGGACATTGTCAAAGACCGGGCGAAGAAGATAGTTGGCTCAGCAATAAAAAACGGGGCCGACTTGATGGTAATGTTATGTCCGCTTTGCTATTTTAACCTGGAT
Organism: Fidelibacterota bacterium; assembly: GCA_030655795.1. GTDB lineage: Bacteria > Fidelibacterota > UBA2242 > UBA2242 > UBA2242 > B118-G9. The sequence goes on from JAUSPJ010000108.1 coordinate 10,948, forward strand.
GAAGTTCAAAAAGATATTCAAAAAGAGGATAAATCATTTCAGACAATTCCGGTGCTTTATATTACCCAAGTTCTGGCGCTGTTAATGGGATTAAAACCGGATATCCATGATTTTAGCCTGCATAGTATCGATCCCCGGCCGGTATTAAAAATGAAGGGCCTGTTATGAAAAAGATTGGCGTATTTGTCTGCCATTGCGGAATTAATATTGCATCTACTGTTGATATTCCCAAACTGGTGGAAGACCTGAAGAACTATCCGGGCATCGCCTATATTCAGGACTACAAATACATGTGTTCCGATCCCGGCCAAACTCTCGTGAAAGAGAAAATAAAATCAGAGAAACTGGAAGCCGTGGTAATAGCAGCCTGTTCTCCGACATTGCACGAGAATACATTTCGAATGGCGGTTCAGACCGTGGATATGAATCCCTATAACTGTGAAATCGCCAATATCCGGGAGCAGTGCAGCTGGGTTCACAAGGATATTGTGCAGGCAACCGAAAAAGCGAAGCGGATTATCAAATCGGTTGTCGAAAAAGCGCTGCTGAACGAGGAACTGGAACCGGTAAAGGTACCGGTTACGCGTAAAGCGCTGATTCTGGGCGGCGGTATTGCCGGGATTCAATCCGCCCTGAGTATTGCCAATAGTGGTTATGAAGTGATCCTGGTGGAAAGGCAATCTTCGATTGGCGGGCGAATGGCGCAACTGTCCGAAACCTTTCCGACACTGGACTGCTCGCAGTGTATCCTGACGCCGAAAATGGTGGATGCGGGTCAGCATGAGAATATTCGCCTGATGACCTATTCCGAATTGGAAGATATATCGGGATTTGTGGGTAATTTCAAAGTAAAAATAAAACAAAAAGCGAAGTATGTTGATTGGGATAAATGCACCGGCTGTGGACTTTGTATTGAGAAGTGTCCCAAAAAAGTACCGTCAGAGTTCGACCAGGGTTTGGGCAAACGCAAAGCCGTATATACGCCTTTTCCCCAGGCAGTTCCGAATAAACCGGTCATCGAGTGTGAAAACTGTAGCTATTTTAAAACCGGAAAATGCCGGCTTTGTGAGAAAGTCTGTCCCTTTGATGCGATTAATTTTGATGAAACTGAATCCTTCATTGAAGAAGAGGTGGGCGCGATCGTTGTGGCGACCGGTTATGATGTCTATCCTGTTTTGAATATGAGTGAATATGGCGGCGGGAAAATTCCGGATGTAATCGACGGTCTGACCTTTGAACGGATTTTATCGGCCTCGGGCCCAACCGGCGGTGATGTTAGTCGGCCATCAGATGGTAAAGTTCCCAAAGAATTTGTGTTTATCAAATGTGTTGGTTCCCGGGATCCGGTAAACAATTTTCCCTATTGCTCGAAAATCTGCTGT
>JAUSPJ010000132.1 GCA_030655795.1 Fidelibacterota bacterium
CGGTTCGGAATCATTGACCTTGCGGCATTCAGGACTTTTAGCAATCCGTCCGGAGTATGCGCATAATCGACGATCACTGTAAAACCCTGTCCCTGGTTTATTGTCTGAAAACGTCCGGCAACAACGATATTATGCTCAAGGCCGGTTTTGATTTCAGCGAGTGATACGTCCTCTAAAACCGCTGAAACAGCAGCCAGCATATTGTAAAGATTAAACATTCCCCGCAGTTTCGCATGGACATCGATTTTTCCGATCGGCGTCACCAAAGTAAATGATGTGCCGGTTCCGTCCATGTTGATATTTTCCGCAGTCACATCAGCAGAATTTTCGATGCCGTATTTCACGACCTTTGCCTGAGCTGCATCCATAAAAAACTGGACCGAGGCATCATCAGCATTTACGACGACAGTTTTATCGGCTCCCAGTGTTCCGAACCAGCGCAGTTTGGCGGTCCGATAGGCTTCCATCGTTTTATGCCAGTCCAGATGGTCCTGGGTAAAATTCGTCCATATCCCGGTTTTGTATTCAACCCCGGAAACCCGGTGAAAATCAACTCCATGGGATGATACCTCCATTACACAATATTCAACGGATTCATCCTTCATGCGGGTAAATATTTCCTGCAGATCCGGCGGCTCCGGCGTTGTATCTTTTGACTTATTAATCTTACCATTGATTTTATAATAAAGGGTCCCGATCAAACCGGTACGGTATTTTTGGGCTAATATACTTTCCACAATGTGAGCGGTCGTTGTTTTTCCGTTTGTACCGGTAATTCCAATCAGTTTAAATGCCAGCGACGGATGCTGATAAAATTCAACGGCAACTAATGCAAGTGCAAGCCGTGAATCCGGGACAACAATCTTGACGATTCCTTCCGGTACTTCGACATCTTTCTCAGCAATCACCGCCACCGCTCCGGCTTTTATTGCGTCCGGTATAAAGGGATGACCATCGGGTAATTCAATTTTATCCATTTGAGTATAAATATTTATCGCCACATACAGAAATCCCTTTTCCACACGCAGGGGATCGTATACAACTCCCTTGATATCAGGATTCTCACCACCAAAAACCTGCTTTTCAGGAAGAATTTTCAATAGTTGTTCGAGTTTCATTTCCGTTTTTCTCCTAAAAGGTCGTCCATTTTATTATAAGGTCTGAAACCGGCTTATATAGTCATCAAAGGTTTCACGTCGGGTAATTAATTTTGCTTCGCCGTTAGCAATGGCGACCTCAGCCGGACGATAGCGCAAATTATAGGGCATTGCCATCACACTGCCATAAGCGCCGGCTTGGGTAAATACCAGTAAATCCCCTTCTTCTGTTTCTGGCATGGCGCGATCTTTTGTAAAAATATCGGTATTTTCGCAGATTTGGCCACAGATGTCAACTATCATTGAGGTCTCCAAATCTTCCTTACCATCCACAACGATCGGGTGCTGGGCGCCATACAATGCCGAACGGATCAGCGTATTAAAACCGGCATCAATTCCGACAAATGTCCGGTAACCCTTCTTGATTCCGGTGACACGACTGATCATCAGACCGGCATCACCGACCAGAAATCTGCCCGGTTCCAGAGCAAGTGTCGGATTCCCCAAATCCAGTTCTTTGACTTTTTGCTGAAAAACCTTCATTGTCTCTTTGGCGACAGTTTCCACATCTAACGTTTTATCATCGCCGAAATATGGGATGCCAAAACCACCACCCATATCAATAAACTCGAAATTGATTCCCAATTCTTTTTTAATTTCGCCCAGTTCGTTCATAAACAACTCGAGCATATAGGGAAAATGATCTTCGTCCAGCACACCGGATCCGGTCATCATATGCGCACCAAAGCGGGTAATGCCGGCATCCATTGCGTTTTTATATGCAATCACGGCTTTTTCGTAGGGAACTCCAAATTTTGCTTTATCGCCGCCAGTTGTGATCTGTTCATACTTTCCCCGACCTTTTCCCGGATTTATCCGATAAGTGATCAGTTCCGGTTTACCGACTTTGAGTAGACGATCCAATGATGAAATATCATCGAGATTTATTTTAGCGCCGGCATTATACGCCGCCTGCAAATCCACCGGGCTTTCATAATTACCGGTATAGAGAATGTGACCGGCTTTGACGCCGGCAAACAGCGCCAGTTGAAGTTCACCCGGACTGACACAATCCATTCCGTAACCCTCTTCAATAAAAATCTTGAGAATTTCGGGATGGCAATTGGCTTTCATTGCATAATAGAAATCCACATTGACACCGTCGGATTTAAATGTCGCTTTCAGTCTTTGGGCATTATATCGGATTTTTTTAAAATCATATACATACAGTGGTGTTCCGTATTTTTCGGCTAATTTACGGATCGAAATTCCTGAAATATTCATACTCCTTTTCCCATTTTTCAATTTATCTAATTATCGAATTGTTGAACGATTAATAATACTACTCAGTAAGATACACTGTTTTCAAAATCGAATCAGACTGTTCGCATTACATAATAACTTTAACGAAGTCTTCATCAATCCGGAGTTGCAAGGCTTCAAAACTTTCAATTTTCAAGGTATGATCGAAACAACCTTTGCGCAGGCAACCGGAAACTTCGCCCTCTTTGGGTAAAATCATCGTAAAGACGGGAGCAGAACAGGTACGACAGGTTTCGATTTCACTTACTAATGAAACACCACAGTGCGGACATGAAAATCGCACAACCTCACCATCCGGTATTTCAAGTTCCGAAATATGTTCATAACTGCCAAATTCCGGATCAATATGCAGCAGACCTTCCTGATCTTTATAGTGGATTTTAACACAAATGGAATTAAGATCATGGATTTTAATATCTTCGCACATTAAATCGCATCCATTAGGGCAGTGTGCGGTTTGAATGTTGACCGTTCTAACCTGGTCGGTCACAGATGACTTAGACAAATGTATGTCTTTCAGTCTTTCACCCATAGTACATCCTTTCAAATATTCAGACGCTAAGTTAAGGAATTTCCATGACATAAAACAAAGATGAATTTCCATATTCTGCACGATTTATACGAATTTATACCGAATATTGGTACCCGTAAATCAAATCTTGATTATTGTTTCCTTCAATTGTAACTTATTCCGCTATTTTTCATGGGTTTGTAGCTCAGTTGGGAGAGCGTCCCGATGGAATCGGGAAGGTCGTCACCGACGGACAAAAGCCTATTTTGAAAGTTGAGGGGCTGTAGCTCAGTTGGGAGAGCGTCCCGATGGAATCGGGAAGGTCGTCAAGGTCGTCACTGACGGACAAAAGCCTATTTTGAAAGTTGCGGGGCTGTAGCTCAGTTGGGAGAGCGTCCCGATGGAATCGGGAAGGTCGTCACTGACGGACAAAAGCCTATTTTGAAAGTTGAGGGGGCTGTAGCTCAGTTGGGAGAGCGTCCCGATGGAATCGGGAAGGTCGTCACTGACGGACAAAAGCCTATTTTGAAAGTTGCGGGGCTGTAGCTCAGT
>JAUSPJ010000167.1 GCA_030655795.1 Fidelibacterota bacterium
CACAGAAACAATACAACCTACCGAACAGCCAGAGAAAGTCGTTAAGGCAGAAGTCCCTATAGAGAAACCGCCAGTCTATACCCCATCGGAAGAGATGAAGAAACGAGCCGATGAACAATACGCCGGATGGAAAGGCAAGCCTTCTGATTTTACTTCACTTTCCGATGAAGAATTAAAAGCTCGCCGTGAAGCTCTGCCAAAGTATAAGAACGATATGACCCCGGAGCAGATAACGGAAGGCGATGCCTTATATGCCGAACAACACAAACGGTTTAAAGTCACCGTAGAAGAATACAATAAAGCGGCGACAGAGAAAACAGGACTTAAACACGGCGACGAGGTAGAATATCCTGCGCAAGGACTCGGCGGTCTCGGAGCGGAAACGTATCGCGGGAAAGTGGTATATGACAAGAACGGTTATCTCTCCGTAAAGACCAATGTGCCAGATGGCAGCGGCAAAAAGATACACGGAATTAATATCGGGTGGAAGAAAGTTGTCGAGGGCAAACAACCGCCGTCTATAAGTGGCGGTATGCAACCATCGAAAGGCATCACGTCAATTAAATCGGCTGAATTTGTTAACATTCAAGAAAAACAAGTACCATTTAAACTTTCCGATGCGATTCTCGGTATAGCCAAAAAATACGCTGGTATATATGGCGAGAAATACAACCCTAAGGGTACTGTTGGGGTGATGTTCACGAATGACGGAACGATATTGACGAATGCCTTGAACGATGTCTATACGAACGCACATGAAATAACTCACTACATAAACAGGCAAAAGGGTATCATAACTAAAATAACAAAGCCGATTGGTACTTCATCAAACGGCAATCCCATTTATAATTCTGCAACCCTAAAAGAACGACGCGAATTAACGCAAGTATATACACAGTATTATCTGGGTGGCAAGAAAGACCATAAATTATCAAAAAGGGCAACCGAAGGATTTGCTACTTTTGTAACTCACATGGTATTCTACCCGAAAAGAACACAAAAGGAATTTCCAACTCTTTACAATAAGTTTCTTACTCCCAACGGTAAATACTACCAAAAAAACTTGGTTGACTTTATAAGAGATTCCAGAAAAGTAATTGAAGATTATCAGAAACTTTCGTCTACAGAAAAAATTTCATCCCGCGTCACTGAGCAATCAAAAGAAGTATCTAAACCCTTTTTCAGGCCGATGGCAACGGCGACCGATGAAATATTCGACGATATACATTTCTTGGAAAAAACAGCAAAGGACGTTGGTCTGCATTTTAAGAAGGACGATCCTTCGATATATCTAAGAATGTACCGAAACATGCACTTAATTATTCAGCACAACATTGGGAATATAAGTTATTTGACAAGAGCAATATCCGGTGGCAATAGTTATCTGGCTATGGATGAGAATGGCGAGTTCAATAAGTTATATGATTTTAATTGGAAAACACTCATAGATAAAACCGAAAATCATGTTGAATTTGGTGCTTGGCTTGTCGCAAGACGAGAACATTTTTCATATCTGAAACTCGATGAATTAAAAATAGAAATTGACGAAGCAAAAGATAATCTTGCAACTCTTCGGGCGCAATACGAAGAAGGCGAAATAACCAAAACAGAATACAAACAGGCTTTGGGGGAAGTGAAGAGTCTGGAGAAAAAATACGATACTCTTAAATCTGTACTTGCTAAAGATAATATCGACCGAAAAGTTGCTACGGATTCATACAACGAGCACAAAGAAAAGTATGTTGAACATGCAGAAATGTTTGATAAACTTGAAAAGGCGGATTTAGATTTATTACACAATCCGCTGGTGCAGTTAGTAGATGATAAATCATACAATGAATTTTCTTCTAATATCGGCTATGCATCATTCAAAAGAGATTTTTATAATGAGATTCTTGGTGAAGAAAAAATCGGTGCTCTTACTATGCGCGTAGGCAAGACAAGTGTATCCTCGCTGATGCCACGCACTGGTTCACAACTTGACATTATTAACCCACTTTATTCCGGTATAGTTAATCATGCCGAAATAGTCAAGAAGGCGCAGAAACAGGTTGTCTACAACAAACTGCTGAAAATATCGGATTCATACCCTGGCATTTTAAAAAGATTGCCGCTGGATAGAAGTTATGATACTCGGACTGGCAAAACAACTTACCCGCAAGACAAAGACAAAAACATAATTATGGTAAGAGAGAATTATAAGAGAGTTCCGTTGCTCGTAGACCGACAGTTTAAAGGTTTGATTGACGAGGTATTAACCCCGCAGAATGTAAAACTTTTAGAGAAAATATTGGCTGGTGGGGCACGACTATTTACACAATTCACGACTGGTTGGTATCCGCCCTTTGCCATCACTAATATGGCTATTGATCAAGTATCAGCCACATCTAACTCATGGACAAAATATAAACCAGTATTATCGGCAATAGGAGAATTAAAGAAAGCACTTGTCAATAGAGACGCGATTGAAAACAAATATGCGCTGGAATATCTTCTTTTGGGCGGAGAACGTCAAGCCTTCATCAGTTTTCAGGATATGGAACCAACGGAAGCATTACAGTTTATCAAGAACGAACATTCTGTATTAAAAAGTTTTATTAATCTTTTAAATAATGCTGGTGATATTGTATCTACGCCTGTCAGGGCAAGTGAAATAATGACAAGAATGGTAGAATATATAAGGGCAAGAAAAGAAGGGTATCATCAACTCGCGGCATTGGAATTAGCGGGAAGGGTAAGCGTTCCATTCCATCATCGTGGAAGAATGGGTGGCGATAATATCGCAAGGGCATGGAGAAGGTCTATCCCATATTTGGGAGCTGGCATACAGGTAGTTGGGCAAACCGGAAGGGCGCTCAATAATCAAAAAACAAGAAATAGAGCACTATTTGTGGGCGCTGTACTCACCACTGCAATGGTTTCTTCTATGCTTTATATTATGAAGAAAGCCACGCAAGAACAAAAGGATTTATATAAAAATATCGACCCCGATGAACTTGGCATGTACGTTTTTTACCCACATCCGAATGGTAAGGATTTGATGAAATATAGAGTCCCGCAAGAGTTGGCAATAGGCGGGACGATGGCGAGTATGGCTATTTCTGATTTGGCTTTTGACGCCAACTATACGTGGCATGATTATATGAATGGCGCCTTGAATTTCTTGCCTAATCAGATTAATCCCTCTGATGTTGGAAGAATGATTGTATCCTGGATTCCACAGATAGTAGCACCAGCAATACAGGTTGCTTTTAATAAAAGGATATATCCGCACATAGGCGATTTAGAACCATTCTATATGAGGGGCAAACCACCGGAAGAAAAGGTCTTTGAAACAACGTCACGCATGGCTAAATTGGTTGGTAAAACATTTAACTTGTCGCCCATTAAAGTAGACTATCTTGTTAATGGTTCAATCGGTCGTGGAGTAAAATTCATTAAGGGCGGACAAATATCAAATCCATTTATACGGCACATGTATTTTAATACTTGCAGAAACTTGTTGTTTTTCTATGATGAAAGAGATAAAATATATGGTGAATATAGTTATGCAAAAAAGAACCGGCAAAACTACACGCAGGAACAAGATCAAGAACTAACAAATAAATATAACCAAATGAAACAGATTGATAAATATCTTGACATATACAGAGATTTGGTTGTATTGGTGAATAAAATTAAAGACGAAAAAGGTAAACAGGAACAACTTGATAAAGAATTGGGGAAAATAAGAAGTGATATATTAAACGCAATAGATACATATCGTAAACCGAGCAAAGAACAATCAAAAATAGAGATAAATGAAAACGAACCAGAAGATACAAATAAAACAAAAAGACTCGTAAAATAAAATGATAACTCTATTGATGACAATCGCCGGTTTCTTTCGGGGTATTCACGAGGGTATGATAAATATCCGCTTCTCTGAGCCGATGCACAACCGGGAGTTTCAGGAGGGCGTCCGGGGCCATAAGTGGCATCGATATTATCACCTGATAGCCTCTATACGTGACCTGTCCATGCTTGGACTCGGCATTGCGTTTATTTTAATGAAATGGCAATATGCAGGACTTCTCGCCGGGCTGATTCTCATGTGGGAATTCTCAGAAGTCGGGCAGGCGCTCGCTCGAGTTAAATATCCGGTCATGTTCGACAAGGGGCTTGCTTATGAACGGGTCGTTTTTATGGATTGCGGGCGGTGGATTTTGAGAGGGAAAATTGTTTACCTATTTCATGTAATCAGAATCATGTTAGCTTTCGGAATTTTTTATACAAGTTGAGATGGGTGACTGCTCGCCGAAAAGAAATCGGAAATAACAGGAGGCGTAAGTGGAATACATGGCTTTAACTGAACTGGTAAAATACGGAACGCCGGCAATGCTTTTTGCACTGGTTATTCTCGGCGTGTATCAAGCGACCTGTATTCGACAGCTTCAGCGTGAACTTTCAGAATTAAAAAAGAGTATCACATGGGGCGATACTTGCACCGATCGCCATAAAGGTATTGAGCGACGTATTACCCGTCTCGAAAATGCCGTGTTTCCTTTGGCGGTTCATGAAGGTTAAAGAAATAAAATCCGCGGATTGGGTTATGCGTTGGCCGCACGTCCGGCTCGACCTTTTCGGTGATATCAACGAAATGGATAACCGTGTCATGGACGCCCTGAACGAACTCTCCTTCGAGGCGGTAAGAAGATATGCGTGGAATCATACTATCAATAGCGACTTCAGGGCAGGCGATACCGGGCAGCACGGCGCAGGCATGGCGATTGACTTTGTGTTCTTCGAAAAGAAACCCGGCGACGTCCCGGTTATCGACCAGTTCATCTTCACCGTCGGCTATGGCAGGTTCCGAAGGGTGGGTTTATATCCCCACTGGAAAAATCCTGGCTTGCACGGAGATGTAAAGGATGAAACACTGTACTGGTGGCGGGATAAGGCAGGAAAATACCACTACGGGCAAACGCCGGCAGAAATACTCACGTGGAAATAGAAAGGGGGGGAATATGGCATTTCTTGAAATTAAAAAGCGGGCGCCGTTGAGAAATGGGAAAGAGGCGCGTCGCCCTTTCTGGTTGCGAAAAACCGATGACGGAGTTCTGCTGGTACTCATCGGAATCGCCATGGCGTTTTTCCCAGCAACGAAGGAATATTGTCTGGACGTTATCAAAATCGGCGGCGCTCTCGCGGGCGTCGGAGTCGTTCATCGAAACATCAAAGCAAGAGAGGCGGACAAGCAATGAAAAAGATTCTGCTGTTTTCGCTCATTATCATGTTCCTGTTCGCGGGAATATGTTATGCTGGTATCCTCGGAACGGCGAAAGACTGGGTGCTCGACAACGCGATCGGTACGATCCTTGCCTCCTTATTTCTCATCGTCGGCGGTTTCTTCGGTGGCTCGGCAGTCGGGAAAATCATTCTGAAAAGCAAAGTTCCGATTTACGAGCTGAAAGACGTTGCCATGAGAATACATGAAGCGCGGAGACCGTCCAGTCCAGGTGGGGCAAAGGTGACGGCATTGGAAAAGGACGCCATATTGAAGGAGGTCGAGGAGCTTATCGCAGCAGTCGTTAAAGTATTCGGCACAGCATAGTAGTACCTGGCACTTCCCCTCAGGTCAGCCCCGGAAAAACTTTCTCCTTTTTAAAAGTCCGGGGCTTTTTATTTCTCATATGCCGTTTCTTCCCAGATATGAATCGGGCCAATGTGTAAAAAGTGCGAGCAAAATTTCCATGAAAATGCGAGCGTCCACCAACAGAAATTGATTTCAATGATTATTTTAGTTCCGCCGATACGCTGTCCGTTGTATTTCCCACGAGGCCATTTCATCCCGCATCTCCTGATTCCAGAATTTTCTCAAATTCTATAACCCAAGGCACTTCCCCATTGCCAAC
>JAUSPJ010000172.1 GCA_030655795.1 Fidelibacterota bacterium
AGTCACCTTGGGGTAAAAAGACATTAATCGCTGCCAAAATAGCAAGTGTAATGATGAGACCAATATAGATTTTGGTTGATAGAGGTATTTTCTTCATGGTTTATTTTCCTCCATTTTTTATTGTGAGCATTTTAGCCGAACATTTCTATCCCCAAATACACTTTCACGATTCACATATTTAAAATAAGTAGCACAAGTGCCTTCATCGCTGACCATGCAGGAACCCTTTGGATCTTCCGGGTGGCAAATCTTGCGAAAAAGGCCACAGTCTGTCGGAACCTTTTCACCTCTCATAATATCACCACAAATGCATCCGGTGTATTCCCGAACCGGTTCTATCTCAATATTAAATTTATGATTCGCATCGAATGACTGATATTTTTGACGAATCCCCAAACCACTGCCGGGAATAGTGCCGATTCCCCGCCATTCAGTATCCACAGGTTTAAAAACTTCCATCATTAGAGTCATAGCGTAGGTATTTCCATTTTCCCTGACACTGCGTGTATATTGGTTTTCAACGATTGCATTTCCCGTATTTAATTGCCGAACTATCATCAAAATGGACTGCAACATATCCAGCGGTTCAAATCCCGAAATGACACAGGGAATCTGATAATCCCGGGTGATAAAATCATAAATATGAACGCCGGTTATCGCTGAAACGTGGCCGGGACAGATAAAACCGTTTAGATCAATATCTCCCGAATCAAGCAGAGCCTTCATGGCCTGGGGCATGGTCTTGTGTGCCGATAACACAGAAAAATTATTAATTCCATTATCAGCGGCATACTTGATTACAGCCGCGACAGCAGGCGCGGTGGTCTCAAAACCAATTCCTAAGAAAACAAGTTCTTTATTTGGATTCTCCTGTGCAATTGTAATCGCATCCATCGGCGAATAACATATCCGTACATCAATCCCGTGTCCCTTCTCTTTCTGCAAAGAGCTGCGGCTTCCCGGAACCCGGATCATATCGCCAAATGTCGTGATAATCACATTATCTAAATGTGCAATTTTGACGGCTTTATCGATAAAACCATTATCGGTAACGCATACCGGACATCCGGGACCGCTGATTAATTTTATATTATCCGGGATCAGTTTTTGAATACCGTATTTGAATATCGTAATTGTATGTCCGCCGCAAACTTCCATGAGTTTGATAGTTCGGTCAGGACATTCCTGATGGATTTTATCAACAATGGAACGAATTAGTTGAGGATTACGGAATTTGTCTATATACTTCAGCACTAATTATTACCGTTTGCGATGTTGTCGTTTTTCGGTGAACTCTGCTACATCCTGCCAGATTTTAAGAGTTTCCAGCGCAGCTTCTTCATCTAATTTCTCAATGGCAAATCCGGCGTGAACGATGATATATTCGCCGATTTCAATATCTGGAAGCAGCGTCAGGTTCGCGCAATATTCGACGCCGCCGACCTCGGCAATCGCTTCACTGCCATTTTTCCTGATAACTTTCATGGGAATCGCTAAACACATATAATTTTATCCTGCTTAATCCGTATTTTTCATCTGGGCATCGGCTATCACAACCTGACCGAGTGATATTCCACCATCATTACAAGGAACAACACTATGAGTATAAACAATAAATCCGTTTTTCTCAAGGGACTTTTTTTAATCGGGTTAACAGATAAATGTTCATAAAAACACCGCCGCTTAGTACTATATCCGTCAGACCTGTGTTTTTTCGGGCAATCTCCGCCCACAAAGTCAATCCCCTGGAAAGTCCATTGTGAAATTTCTGGGATACCTGACTAATTGACCTTTTCGACTTAATATCGTACACGAGTTGACGGATCATCGGAACCCAGTCTAAAATTAAATCACCCTGACTTTCGATTACCCTGAATTCATAAGCAGAATCATCAAAGGGTAGATATTCTTTATTTTTATAATCTTTAAATGTTCCACCTTGCGCTTTATGTTTATTGTAATCGCTCCAGTCTACTTTAGAGGCAGGCATGAATCCACTCCGTCCATCTTTCTCTCATCGAATGGCATAAATGTCTGTTCTTCCTCGGAAAAGTGATTTGTATAGTTTTAAATTTTGCTTATCATATACCACATTGCAAATATAATTAGTCCAGCGTAAAAATCGCATTCATTTTTAATTAAAAACAACAAGTCAGACTGTGCGACCTGCCGATGTGCTTGGTTGAAGCAAAGTTTATTTCTTTTCTTTGAAGATGTTCTTAAAAAATCATTTTACATCATAACCTTCAGAAGGTCTTTGATCTTCTGAAGGTTTTATTTATTTATGGAAACCACTGAAGTGGTTTTTGGGGATTGAGTTGGCACCGGCTGTCACCAGATTACCCCAGTAAACGAAGAAGAGATCAGGATTGTGGAGGAGAAGATTTAGATTGCTCCAGAGGAGTTCCTACGGAACAGATTGATGATTGGAGATTGCAAATATCAACTTTCAAATTTCAAATTTCGAGTTTTCCTTTTCCGTTTTTAAATGTTCGGCAACTTCCAATCTTGCTGTAATCGTCGATAGACCGGCAGCGGCAGTTGGACGAGCAGCGGATCAGCACCGGTGTCAAGCCAATTGACTAAGTTTTCCATTTCGGCTCTGGACATGGTTGTACAACCGGCGGTCGAGTCACCGGTCACAGAGACACAGTGCAAAATGATGCAGGAGCCGGCTCCTTTTTGTATATCGGCAGTATTATGTTCTACCATGATGCCATAATGATAGGCATTTGGCGACCGATGAATCCGTTCCGATGAATCCCAATCGACGAGTTCAACGTTATCCTTTTCAAGCAATTGAGTGTAATACTGCGATTTCGTATCATCGATGCATTCCAGATATTCTGTAACCGGTCGATAAGGAATTTTCAGCTCGCCCATTTCCTCGATCGTCGGAAATCCAAAGGCTTCTTCCAGTCGAAACACGCCTGCCGGACTCTTTCCGTCACCTTCCTGCTTAACGGGATTTCCATCATCAGGAATTTGATGCAGACCTCGCCCCCAACCCAGACCGTTACGGCCGAGAATAATCGGCGCCTGAGAACCGACAGAGACCCAATTTCCTTCAGTCCCGCCGCGTTCATGGCGCTGCATGGTTCCCTTTGAGGCGGTCCAGGACGGCGTTATCACCGCGACCATCTGACGGCTGCTGCCGGGTATCGGATTTACCGGTTTGTCGCTAAGAAAAAACATCACAACCATTATCAATGCCACAATTACTACCAACAAAATCCACAGCATACTCCGCATTTTGCCGGACTGACGCAGCATTTCCCGATTCTGCTCGCGGAATGTTTGACCCGTTGAATCCATCACTCATCCCCTCACGTTAATAGACATTTATTCTTCCGGATATTTTCCTGCAATTTTTTCGTTACAATGACAAACAGTGAAATCAGGATATATAAACCGATTCGTAAAATGCTCTTCATTAACGACCTCCTGAAATAAAATAGAGCCCCACAACATAAAGAATAATATGCAGGGCATAGGTTTGACCGTTACCCGTGTAAATCTGCCTGAATAATGACGCTGTTGTCTGCGTCCACTCTGACACAATCGACCAGAAGCGTGTTGCATAAGGGCGCGCTAGAAAACCGAGCGCTTTTTGATAGGGAACAAAAAAATTATAAGCTACATGCGTCGTTTCCGGACGATCGGGACGCTCAGCCGCAAATACGATGTTGAATTGTTTGACCAGTTGTGGTTTTCGCTGAGTCAGTATCAGCACGATCAGCGGAAGCATAAACACACCCATCGTTACATACATGACGGCATTTCCGTTCCAGTAGCCAAGTGTGCTGATTACCGTATAGCCGTTCCAGTCGATCGTTGTCGGAAAATAACTTTCCACAGCAGCTGCTAATGGTTTAACAATCAGGTTCGGATACATGGAAATCGCCATAATCGCGATGATTAACATATACTGAGGGATTAAATACCACAGGGACGCTTCTTTGATTTCTTTAAATCTCGGTTTGAGTTGGCCCAGAAATATCGTATGGATCAGTCGGTAACAGTAAAGAAATGCGATTGTGCTGGCAAAAACCGCAACAGCAGTCTGCAGGTACCAGCCGCGTTCAATTCCCGCCGTGTAAAGCAACCATTTTGAACCGAATCCGGACAATGGCGGAACCCCGGAAAGTGCGATAATCGCAATCAGAACCGAAATAAATGAA
>JAUSPJ010000176.1 GCA_030655795.1 Fidelibacterota bacterium
GTTGGATCATATTTTCGGTCTGATTCTTGAATACATCCCCGTAGCCGGCGATATAGAGCAGCTCATTACGCCAGGGACCGACCGGCGCTTTATCGGTATAATTAATGCGTTTGTCAATGAGTAATTCCAACTCTTTCTGATCCGATACGGGCCAGCGCCCAATCGCATACTCCGGTATCCCGGATTTTTCATCGTGAACCACATACCAGTGATCGCTGGCACAGGCGCCAAATCCATAAGACTGGTTAAAAAAGGCAGGAACCGATTCTTCTTCCCGAATTCCGGAATCACCAATCAGAAGAACGGATTGGGGTTTGTGTGTCCAGTTTTCATGAATGAAAGCCAGGTAATCCCGGATGGCATAAGGGCTTACTATTCCGTTATTGAATTCATTGCAAACGTCTCTGATTCCAACAACCTTAGCATTAATGCCGATACGTTGATAAAATGAAATCAATTTCGAGAGTTTATATTTAAACTGCTGAGCCGATATAATCAGAAGATCAACCGGGTCAGCTTCGGCAGTGATATTGAAAATCGTGTCAGCCTGAATACTGAGCGGCTGCATTATTCCTGACCGGGAGGCGGCAATATAGAAGGTATTATCGTCGTGAATGTAATCCTCAATCAGGACGGAGTAATTATCCGTCAGCGTACTGTATTCGACCCTGAAGTCCATCAGTTTGCTTTTTCCGATCTTATAGACCGAAATGTCCGGGTTTTCGAAACCGCCAATTTTGAAATGATAGGTGCCGGCCGGAGTGTTTTCCGGGCGGGTGAAATCAATCCGGTCTTTATATGCTCGATACAGCCGTTTATAGCGAATGTTCAAATAATCAAAAAGCACCTTGTCGTATTTATTCGTGGGATCTTCGCCGGCAACCGCTAACTGGATTTTATTTTCGCCATGCTTCAGATAGCGGTTTTGAAGTATCTGACCGGCCTTATTCCGGATAATGTACGGAACCTGGTCTCTCCAGCTGTCGGTTGCAGCTTCATAGTTATTAATGTGTATAGTAACCGTATGATCCTCGGATTGATATGTTAATCCGTGCATACCAACTTCGATATTGAATTGTTCGATCGTATTTGAGTTCGGTTGAGTCAATTTAAAGTTGTAACTCTTGGTTGTGCCGCCATTGATACCACTGTCAAAGAACCAGTGGTCCCGGGTGTGAGTGGGAAGATCGGTATCGACTTTGCCAAGTCTGTCAAAGTGACTATTTACTTCAAAATGGGAGCTGTATTCATAGTCCGTTGGAACGATTGCGTCATTAGCGCTGATCGTTGTTTTAGCCGATTCCTCGGCGTAGCGCAGACCGTTTTGCTCACCCCAGGTCAGGAAATATACATTTTTATCCGTAAAGGGATCATGGTAATATTCGGCCACACTGTTGGGGTTGCGCTGCCCGTAGAATTCGATGTAATCGGATTTATCGAAAGAACCTTCGGATTCGCCTTTAACATAAATCGGTGTTTCGATGCCTTTATTAAACAGCTGAAAAGTCCTTGGATCGACTTTCTTGATGGCGGCGCCCCTATCTTTCAGTGTTGACTGGCTAATGCGGTAAATTCCGGTGGAATCAACGGTAATGCGCATCAGTTTTTTGTCATATAGAAAATGAGTCCCTTGTTTCAAAAGAGATTTATCCGGTATCAATCGCCGAACCTGATCGTTCAGATTCAGGGCCTTTTCCAGATTTGATTGATCGGTTTTCCGGAGTTCGCTGAGATTCAAATTATCCGCAATTGATACTGAAACGCTCAGCTTTTCGTAATAGCGTAACTGTTTGCCGTTATCGATTAATTGATAGGGATAAATTGTTACACTTGTAAGCGGCAGATTGTCGACATATCCCAGAAAAGTGATAATAACGGTTTCCCGGGGATATAGATTGCCAATATCAGGACTGATTAAATCAGCGAATTCAAACTTTTCATTATCCGGTTTTGATCTGTCGGAAAACCGTTCCGGTTTTCCATTTACCGGCAAGACAACCCGGCTGGAGCCATTAATGTGATAACTAATGTCTTCAGGCATTGCGTTGAATATTTTACTGAAGTATGGGAGGGAGGGATAGCCAAGCCGGCTGTCGTTTTCCAGCGCTTCGGCATGAATTGAAGTAAAACCGTCCGCTGTAATGAATAAATCGGGTTCACCGATTGATCCCTGCCAGATCCAGCGGTTATCGTCCAGCCATGTATCTGAATAAGTGACCGGCTGTTTGGTTTTTATATATTGAGGATTTGAAAAACCAAAGCGATTAAAAATCGAAATCAATAAGAGTATGTTGATAATTAAGGCATATACTAAATTGCGCAAGAAATGTCCTGTAATTTAAGTCTATATTTACAATAATATTATGCAATCTCTCATTTATCACTTTCCGGCGGCTGCCGGAGGACTATGGGGTGATTAATTTATTTATGTAGTCAAAAAACATTGTTTCGTAGGATAAAACTTCTAAAAATCAGTATAAATAGGTGTTCTCTGTGTCTCCATGATGAATAGTTCTCCATAATTACCGTCGTTAATTTAACACACCTGATGAATAAAATGTTAATATTTTTTCTGTTTTTTCCCCTCTCGTTATGCCTATCAACCTTCCGAAGGTTTGTTCATTATGACACAGACGCTTATCTTACCGAACCTTCGGAAGGTTTTTTTGATTGCCAATTTTCAATCCGGCACATCTAAAATTAGCGCGAAAAACAAAAAAGATTAACCCCGGTTTGAACCGGGGGTATGAAGGTTACACACCATGTTTCCGACGGGAAGACCTGTCAGGTTTATTAGATCCTTCTACTTCAGATAGGGGTAAGCGATTAAACCTGACAGGTCTAAGTCCCGGTGATCAAAACCGATTTCCGACCTGCCTGTCCCGGAACCTGCCTACGCACAACGTGCAGGTAGACGGCAGACAGGCCCGGCTACTGACGGGGCCAAATTGGTTTCAGCTTTTATTCTCTTACTCGGCAACCGATACGTAGCCCATCAGACGGTAGAGTGAATTTGTTAATCCCCCACGGGGAAATCTTTCCAGGGGGAGCGAATGTATTACAATACTAAAACCGCTACGCGGTATCCTCGTTTGCTCGGATATATTTTGAAACATCGGCAGGATATCGCTTTTTCAGAAGTTGCCCGTAGGGCATCAAGTACTGTAGTAGCAAAGCTCGAAATCCAATTCAATCTACCCCGAGAATCCCTCCGGGATTTGTTTTACTCCTTTTTTACTGGTTACGGATAATCCGTCCCGGAGTAAAGTCCTGTAGCATGAACAAACAGGAGTGTCTCAAAGAGATACCCCTGTGGTTTGTTTTACTCCTGCGGAACGGCTAAACCAATTTTATCGTAACTCTTTGTCGTACCATCAGGTCTAAGTCCCGGTGATTAAAACCGATTTTACTTGTGTCTCCGCTCCTGCGGTGACACAAAAAAAGATTTGAGCAGTTCCGTCTCGACGCGGGAGCGTTGAGACGAGTGGTGTGACAATAAAGAAAGGCTACAGAGCAAAGCCCTGTAGCCAGATATAAGTCTTGTAGCATGAACAAACAGGAGTGTCTCAAAGAGATACCCCTGTGGTTTGTTTTACTCCTGCGGAACGGCTAAACCAATTTTTCCCGTGGGGACTCCTTCGGAGCAGCGAAGCCAAATTGGTTTCAGCTTTTGTTTACCGTTTTTCATTCCCTATGAAGAATAGTTTATTTAGTAGTCCGCGGAGCATATCTTCATCTACACTGCGATAAAACATGCCTTGATAGGCGACGGCGATTTTCTGGGTTTCTTCCGATACAACAACGATAACAGCATCGGATTCTTCCGATATGCCCAGAGCCG
>JAUSPJ010000184.1 GCA_030655795.1 Fidelibacterota bacterium
GCAGTGGGGACTGTAAAATTGTTATTACCGCGAATGATAGCGGATTTTTGCATTATCTTTGTCCCGAAAACCGTCGAGTCAATCCCTTTCAAGCGGACAATAGCATCGGAGCCAAAATTAGATAACACCGACTTTTTCAGAGTGTAGGGATAAATAATGTCAATGTCTTCCTCTTTAAGCAATCCGTTTAATTCCGGGAGCAGTTTGGGGTCAATATCGGGGCCGGATATCCGCAGATGGGATTCCAGATCAATCACCCGGGCCGTGATTTCCGATTCAAACCCATTCAGAATGCTCAATGTAATCAGCAGAGCAAATGCGCCGAGCGCGATCCCGAAAATTGAGACATAGGAGGTGAAGGATATCAAACCGGTCTGCTTTTTCGAGCGGAAATAACGATAGGAAATCCAGTTCAAAAGGCGATTATTCATACCGGATCGCCTCCGTGGGAGAGAGCTGCATGGCTTTCCGCGATGGGTAAATCGTCGCAACAATTGAAAACAGGATAGCAAAAAAACCGACAACCAGGTAATAACCAATTTTCGGTTCAATCGGCAGTTGATTCATAAAATAGACACCTTCCGGCAGTGCAATAATGCTGAATCGGTTCTGTAACCAGGTAATTAAAATTGCGATTATAAATCCTAAAATCGTACCGGCAAATCCGATGATTGTTCCCTCAATCAGAAAAATCATGCCGGTTTGCTTTCGGCTGACGCCCATACTTTTCAATACGCCGATATCTTTTGTTTTCTCGATGACGATCATCATGAGTGAACTGACAATGTTAAAAATAGCGACAGCTGCGATTAATCCGAAAACAATGATAATCGGGAATCGCTGTACACGCAGCCATTCGAAGAGATTCGCGTGCAAATCCTGCCAGCTCATGGCATGATAAGGGTATCCGAGTTCAGAATTTATCTGTTCAGTCACTTTTCCGGCGCTGTAGGGATTGTCTAAAATTATCTGGAACCCGGAAAACTCGGTGCCAAGATTCATAATATTCTGAGCCGCCGATAAACTGGTGTACACAAAAATATCGTCGTAATCGGAAATCCCCGATTCGTAAATCCCGGTAATGGTAAACGTCCCGACTCTGGGGCGGCTGGAGGATTTTGATGTTGAATGAATTACGAACAGGTAGACCTGATCACCCAATTCAGTTCCAAGATTCCCGGCTAATTTCCTGCCAATGATAATTCCGTCTTTTTCATCTTCGGTCCGGAAAGAGACGAAGCCCTCTTTCAGAAATCGCTGGATGTCGAGGGTTTTTTTTATGCCTTCTTCCGTGAGACCTTCCAGGATGACGCCGTCGGTTTCCGCCTTGTGGCGGATCATCACCGTGCTGTGAACATAGGGTACGATGTCCTGAATCTCAGGAATTTCGTAAAGTTGGTTCACGATTTCGTCCGATGATTTGAAAGTTTGGCCATTGAATAATCTTAGCCGGATATGGGCATCAAAACCGATCAGTTTTTCTTTGATAACATTTTCAAAACCGTTCAGAATGGAAATCGTAATGATTAATGCCGCAACACCGACAGCCAGTCCGATTGTGGAGATGATACTGATAAAGGAAATATAACCGATTTTATGGCGGTTGAACAGATGACGTTTGGCGATGAAGACCGGAAATGACATAGCTGTGTGCTTTTCTATGACCGGAGTTGGGGAAATAAGATGACATCTTTGATGTAGCGCTGATTGGTAAACAGCATCACCAGACGATCGATACCGATCCCGACGCCGCCGGTTGGGGGCATGCCGTATTCCATGGCCGTTACAAAATCCTCGTCCATCGTCTGGGCCTCCTCATCTCCGGCTTCGTGCAGGCGGCTCTGACTTTCCAGGCGTTCCCGCTGATCGAAGGGATCATTTAATTCGCTGAAAGCATTGGCAAATTCCTGTCCGGCAATGTACAATTCGAAGCGCTCAACGATATCCAGTTTTCCGCCGCGGCTGGTTTTAGCCAGAGGCGAAATTGCCTTCGGATAATCGGTCACAAAGGTCGGCTGAATCAGTTTGTGTTCGACAAAATGATCAAAGAGCAGCTCGATCAGTTTCCCGTAGCCCACGGATTTATCGACTTCAAATCCTTTTTCAATACAGAGTTCCCGCAGGTTTTCTTCCGGCATACCATAGATGTCGATACCAACATGCTCTTTCAAAAGATCGAACATGCTGCGCCGTTGAAAAGACTTGGTAAAATCAATTGTATATTCGCCAAACTCGACAGAAGATTTCCCGATTTTCTCTGCGATGGTTTTGAAAATCGCTTCGACTTCATCCATTAAAAAATTGTAGTCAACAAACTGCTGGTAGTATTCCAGCGCTGTGAATTCGGGATTATGGTTGCGGTCGATACCCTCATTACGAAAGTTTTTAGCGATTTCATAGACCTTTTCAAAACCGCCAATGATCAGGCGTTTCAGATACAGTTCATCGGCGATCCGGAGGAAAAATTCCTGGTTCAGTGCATTGTAGAATGTCTTGAACGGACGTGCCGACGCGCCACCGTAAATCGGCTGCAGGGTAGGCGTTTCCACTTCAATAAAACCGCGCTCATTCAGAAAATCACGGCACCACTGAATGATCTTACTCCGCATGATGAACGTGTCTTTGACCTCAGGATTCACAATCAGGTCAAGGTAACGCTGACGATACCGCTGTTCCTTGTTGCTAAATGCATCGAAGACCTCGCCGTCTTTTTCCTTTACTACCGGAATTGGACGAACGTTCTTTGACAGCAGATGCAGTTCCTCTGCAAAGACCGTGATTTCGCCGGTTCTGGTTTTAAATACCTTACCGACAATACCGATGATATCACCGATGTCCAGCAAGCCAAACAGTTCATATTGCTCTTTTCCGACTTTGTTTTCCTGAATGTATAGTTGCAGTTTTGAATTCATATCCTGGATGTGGCAGAAACTGGCGCGACCCATTTTGCGGATGGCCATGATCCGGCCGGCAACCCGGACAGTGACGGTTTCCTGCAGGTCATTAAAATTATTAATGATTTCTTCATAGGAATGGGTTCTGGAAAATTCGTAGGCAAAAGGCTCAATTCCTAAATCACGGATTTTCTGGACTTTTTCCTTACGAACGGCCAGTATTTCCGCCAGCGATTTACCGATATGTTGTTCTTCGTTACTCAAGCGTATCTAATCTCCTATTTTATATTCCAGAGCAGATATTGACGTAAAAATTCATCAATATCTCCGTCCATCACGGCCTGAATATTGGTGTTTTCGTGTTTGGTACGGTGATCCTTGACCATTGTATAGGGTTGAAACACGTAGGACCGGATCTGATTGCCCCAGGAAATATCCTTTTTATTTTTTTCGATTTCCGATTTCTCTTTATCCTGTTCTTCTTTTTTCAATTGATATAAACGGGCCCGTAAAATTTTCATCGCAGAAGCTTTATTTTTGAACTGCGACCGCTCATTCTGGCATTGGACGACAATTCCGCTTGGAATATGGGTAATTCGAATGGCTGAGTCGGTTTTATTGACATGCTGTCCGCCGGCGCCGCTGGCCCGGTAAGTGTCGATCCGAAGATCGTCAGTGTTGATGTCTACTTCGATATCTTCTTCGACTTCGGGATAAACAAAAACCGATGCAAAGGATGTATGGCGCCGGTGATTGGCGTCAAAGGGCGAAATTCGGACAAGACGGTGAATACCGGCTTCAGCCTTGAGATACCCGTAAGCGTAGACACCTTTCACCTCGATTGAGACATCTTTAATTCCCGCTTCGTCGCCATTGATCAGGTTGATGATTTTTGATTCCATCCCCGATCGTTCCATCCAGCGCAGGTACATCCGCATGAGCATTTCCGCCCAATCCTGGGATTCGGTACCGCCGGCGCCGGGATGAATCGTCATAATGGCGTTTTTAGGATCGTCTTCAGAACTGAGCATGGCCTGCAGCTCGATTTTATCCAGTTTTTTATTTAAATCCTGAACCATAGTTGCAAGTTCCGGCAGCATTGACTCATCATTTTCAATGTCCAGCAGTTCGACGAGTTCACTTGCGTCGGAATAGGATTTCATGACGCTTTGATACTGGTTTAATACTGTTTCGAGAAGACTGATTTGCTGTACAACAGCCTGGGCATCTTCCCGGTTATTCCAGAAGTCGCTGGAAGCAGTTTTATTCTGTAAATCTTTTAATTGACTCTGTTTGTTATCAACGTCAAAGATACCTCCGAAGTTCGTTCAGGCGGGGTTCCAGTATGTCAAGTTCTGATTGGAGATCGTTAAGCATAATTTGTGTGAATTCTTATTTTTTTATGATTTGGTTGGACGGCTTCAAGGCTGAAAAATCCTTGTAACTGGACAGGACAATATAAGTTCGGGTTTGTAAAACACCCGTCCAGGATTGAATTTCGGAAAGCAGTTTCTCAAGAGTAGATGTATTCTCGGTCTGGATTTTAAGCAGGTGAGAACCTTCGCCGGTGATTGAGTGACATTCAATTACGTCATTTTCCTCACGGGTATGCCTGATAAATTCTTCATAATTTTTTGAGGGCGATGTTACCACAAACACAAATGCCGTGACGTCTTTGCCGATAGCGGCATTATTGACTTTGGCATGGTAACCGGCAATAATGCCTTTTTTTTCTAATTTTCGCATGCGTTCACTGACTGCCGGGATAGTGAGCCCGACTTTTTCCGCAATGCGGTTACGCTGTATTCTGCCGTCTTTCTGCAGGATATCCAGGATTTGTACATCAATCGAATCAATCATCTTTTATTGCTCCTTTTCTGATCTTATACTATAATTTATTATCGATTAAAATAAAATTCGGCAAGTGCATAAGCCGACACAAGGCTCATCAACTGCTGTGTCCAGGACATGGAAACCCTGACATACTGGGATGGTTTCATCGGGACTATGACCGTATCATTAGGCTTCATCTCGGGAATGAGAGAGTCATCCCCGGTTTCTAAAAATTCTTTTATGTTAACTTTTGACACGTAACCTTGCTGGTCCGGCTTTGATCCGTGGATGATTTTCACCTTGGATAATTGGGCGGTCTCTTTGGGTCCGCCAGCGGAAGAGATCAGCTCAATCAGATCGGTGCCGATCGGAATGTCATAGAGTCCGGGTTTTTGCACTTCGCCCCAGACTTTCACCGTCATTAACAGAGCGTCACTGCTTGTGGACAATATATAGCGTGACGCCGACGGGCGATCGGTAAAACGCCCGGTTGTCGGGGTTTGAGTCCGCACAGACTCCTGAGCGAAACCCATTCCGACGCTCAATAGTACGAGTAGAATTATATAAAAATGTTTCATAGCATCTCCTGATTATTCAATTGTAAAATAGGCCCAGTTCGAAACCGAACCACTGATATCAATATTGGTGTAGGTATCGACAAATGCAATCGCTTTGATACACCAGCGGTACCACTGTCCGGATGCCAGCGTGTCGGGTTCCGATGAACCATCGAAATTAAACGAAATCGACTGTAAATGATCAGTATAATTTGGTTTAGTGAAGCGAGAAATCCAAATGTCATCTCGCGGTGAGAAGGTCTCCAGAAATATGACGTATTCCGATGATGCGCTGGAATAGTCATACCATTCAAATATTGTCGGTTGAGAGATCAGTGTTCCGCCTGGCTTCAGTGGTTCAACTTTACTGATTACTGCATACTGAATCGTATCGGAGGGATTGCTTTTATTGCCGGCCTGATCGTATGCTTTCAGATAGTAATAATAGTTGACGTTGAATTTTACCGAATCATCCACAAAAAATGTATCCGCTCCGCTCAGTGAAAAGGCATTGATATCCGCTGCCAATATGAATTTGTTAGCAATATCCCGTTCAGTCTTATAGAGTTTGTAGCCTGATATGTCATCTTCCAGGTTCGGGCGCCATTCCAGTACAATGCCATCACCGTCGTTATAGGGTCGAATACCGGTGGCATCTGTATCTGTGGGATCGGATTTCTCTACCCAAACCGGTGCAGACGGAGCGTCCGGATCTTCAATACTTTCTCCGCATCCGATAAACAGGACAATAATAAAGATAAATAGGATTTGGAAAATCAGGGCACGTTTTATCAAAATTCCAGGATGCCTCCGATTCGGTGAGTGGCCCCAAGGTCGTGGTTTAAAAATGAATAATCAATGTGAATAATTTGATTCATAACCTTAAAATTTAAACCTAATCCCGTTGTTAAACCAGAATTAATTAAGCCGGCGCGAATATTTAACCGGTTTTTAATAATACATTCCAGGCCATAACGGATTTTATCATCATAGCGATATTCCTTTTCAATGCCAAGATTCAGCAGAATATCATAGGCATTGATTGCTTGTTCGTAGGCGAAGGATAGTACCGGATTAATTCGAATTTCATCCTGACGCTTTGTGTTCCAGTATATAATTGTGCCGGTGACGTCACGCAGCGCAAAGCCGATACTGATCTGTCCCATTTTCGATAACTCAAACACCTCTGCGCCGCTGAATCTGAGGCGGCCGCCAAGGTCTATACCCAGGCCGTATCCTTCGACATCGTAGAGTTTTTTATGAATGAATTTGAAGTTGACGCCCAGTGGAATTTCAAGAGTGAACCGTGAATAACGCCAGCCAAGACTGACAGACCTGGATATGAAATGACCAACGCTCAGGTAAATTGCCTGCTCCAGATCGTTGAATGTATCAAAGGGGTGATTATTTAATGCCAGGACCGAATCTCGGCGGGTTTCCGGATCCGTTACCTGGCGCAGGATATCGGGACGGATCGGTATATCATCGACACTGTACCGAATCCAGTTCAATGAAGCGCTGGATTTTTTTGCTATCGGAGCAGCAAAACCGGCATAGTTATGATTCGCCAGCCCGAATTGAGATGTATACATCAGGCCGACCTGGGGGCTGCGGATATAGCCAATCCCGGACGGATTGCTGATAAAGGATGTAATGCTTTGGTCCAGAGCGCCGAGACTATTGCCCATTGCCTGAGCACGGGCGCTGACGCCGTTTTCGAGAAAGGCATCGGCATATTCACCGCTGAAACTCAGAGAGATTAACAGTACGACTGATAATATGATTCGAAAAATTGTCATTAGCGTGCTTTGGCCGTTTTTCCGATTTTTGTTACAGTTTTTTTATTGCTCTTTGCGATCATTTTATAGAAATAGACGCCATTGGCGATAAAGTTACCGTTTTCATCCAGACCGTTCCAGAGGACCTCATGATAACCGCCTTCGTTCATATCAAGGCCGGTACTGAAAATTGTTGATTCTTCCAGGATTTTAATGAGCCGCCCGGAAGTCGTAAATATTTTTATTTTAAAGTCGTCGACGCGCTGCGTCAGTTCGTAAATAAAAACAGTCCGGTCTTTAAAAGGATTCGGATAATTCCCGTAATCGATCAGTTTCAGTTCGTCACTGACAGTAAAAACGATCTGATCGGCAGTACTGTTGCCCGCCGCATCTTTAATAATAACTTCGATATCATGGTCGCCGTATTCCAATTCCGGGCGAAACTGGGCTGAGACGTAATTACCGTTTGCCAGGGTATCGGGAATATTCAAATCGGAAAAATTGACGGCGTTTCCATCCAGAAAAACACTCAGTCCCGTTTTGTCAAAGGAAACTCCGTTCCGGTCTTCGGCGATAATGGAAATGTTTGGTTTCCTGGAAACGAATGAATTCTGAAAAAATTGCTGTCCATCCAGGCTCAGCTCCAGACGAGGCGGTTCGGTGTCCTGACATTTGATCAGCGTAAACTGTCCGGAATAAGATGACTCAGTCACATAACTTGTCCGCTGGCGCTGGTGGGTGGATTGTTTTATCCATATTTTCAGGTAGGGATTCCAGCGTGCAATGGACACATCGTTGTTCGTCGTGTCGGATGAAAAAATTTCAATCCGCAAAGGTTTCAGCAGAGTGTCAGAAACATTGGGCAGCGAGATATCAATGCTTTCGAGCAATCCACCGGGCGTAGTGCTCTGAATTGAAAATTGCGGCTGGTTTGAGTTCTGAGAAATGGATTTCCGGGTAATAATTAATGCAGATGAATCAGTCAGACTGGTTGGCCCTATCAGAATGGAATACTGATCAAATTTCAATGTGTCAGTAGTTACCCCATC
>JAUSPJ010000200.1 GCA_030655795.1 Fidelibacterota bacterium
GCTGAAAGAAACCACCACTCTGATTATTAAAGGCAGACCGACCGATGTTAAGAAATTCAATTTTATCCTGCCTCCCAACTACGATCAGTACATGCTTGCCGACTGGGAACAATACAATCTCCGTTATAATTTTCAGGAACAAACCGTCGAATGGACAGCCTATCTGTTCCAGATTTTACCATGGTTTCTGTTTATCGGAATCTGGATCTTTTTTATGCGCCGCTTGCAGGGTCAGAACAATAAAGGTATTTTCGGATTCGGAAAAAGTAAGGCCCGGCTCTGGACCTCCGACCGTCCAAAATCCTCGTTTGCCGATGTGGCCGGTTGTGTTGAAGCCAAAGAAGAACTCCAGGAAATCATTGAATTTCTTAAGCAGCCTGAAAAATTTTCCAAACTCGGCGGTAAAATTCCAAAAGGCGCCCTGCTTTTAGGGCCTCCCGGAACCGGAAAAACACTCCTGGCAAAAGCGGTTGCCGGCGAAGCGGCTGTTCCGTTCTTCAGTATCAGTGGCGCCGATTTTGTCGAAATGTTTGTCGGGGTTGGTGCTTCCCGTGTTCGCGACCTGTTTGAACAGGGCAAAAAGAACTCTCCCTGCATTATATTCATCGATGAAATCGACGCGGTGGGCCGTCACCGCGGCGCCGGACTCGGCGGCGGACACGACGAACGGGAACAAACTTTAAATCAGTTACTCGTCGAGATGGATGGTTTTGATGAAAACACAAATGTAATCATCATCGCCGCTACGAACCGGCCTGACGTCCTGGATTCGGCTTTGCTGCGCCCCGGACGTTTTGATCGCCAGATTATTGTCGATGTACCCGACGTCAAAGGTCGCGAGGGCATATTGCGAGTTCATACCAAGAAAATTCCCCTGGCAAAGGATATCGACCTGTGCGTAATCGCCAAAGGTACACCGGGATTAGTCGGTGCCGATTTAGCTAATCTGGTCAACGAAGCCGCGCTCCTGGCTGCTCGAAAAAATAAAAAAGCGGTCGAAAATGAGGATTTCGAAGAGGCCAAAGATAAAGTGATGATGGGCGTCGAACGGAAAAGCCTGCAGATTTCAGAAAAAGAACGCGAATCGACCTCCTATCACGAATCCGGACACGTTCTGGTGGCAATGAACATCCCCGAAACAGACCCGATTCATAAGGTTACAATTGTGCCCCGTGGCCGGGCATTGGGAATCACGCATCAGCTGCCCCTGGATGAGCGGCATAACTATTCTAAAACCTATATTAACGCGAATCTCAGTGTTTTACTGGGAGGTCGTGCTGCGGAAAGGATTATCTTTAATGAATTGACGACCGGTGCAGGGAATGACATCGAACGCGCCACGGAGTTGGCCCGTAAAATGGTTTGCGAATGGGGCATGAGTGAGCGACTCGGACCGTTGACCTTTGGTAAAAAGACACATGAGATTTTCCTGGGCCGTGAAATTGCCCAGCACCGGGATTTCAGTGAAGATACCGCCAAGATCATTGATGAAGAGGTTCGGATAATTGTTGAAGCAGCAGAGATACGGGCGACTAAAATTCTAAAAGACAATCTTAAATCATTGAAACTGCTCGCCGAGACATTACTCGAACATGAGGTAATCGACGGCGAGGACATCAAACGCCTTTTGGAAGGTAAGAAGCTTAAAAAACCGAAGAACAATTATAAATCCGCGTCTAAACCCAAGTCGGTAAAACCGACTACTAAATCAACAAAAGCTGCCGGTCCGAAAAAACCCGTAAAAAAGGAAAATCAAACTGCTTCGAAAACTTACTATAAATGATATTCCTCACTATATCGGGGAAATGAAATCCCTTTCAGTCGACCCGGGAGGAATTCGCATCATGTCATCGAAGGGCGAATTTTTTATCCTGAAAACCGATCCCATCCCGGCGCCTGCCGCAAATATCCTAAAACAGCAGATGCTCTCGGTTGGCGGTGAATGCGCTGTATCCGCGGGTGCAGCCACCTGTACAATCGACAAGGCTCCGGCAATTCTCAGCGGCACAAAGAAACATTACCTGAAACTCATTGAAAGCCTGAAATATCAGATGTTTGGTCTGGATCTTCTGCGTGAAGAACTCCGCAGCTTCTTTTCTGATAATTTTCTACAGTCAAAACTCCAACTGGGTACTTATACATTTAATTTTCAAAAGAAAACCGCCGTGATGGGGATTTTGAACGTTACACCCGATTCCTTTTCCGATGGCGGTAAACACTACAGTTTTGAAAATGCAGTCGCAACTGCGCTTCAAATGGAGCGGGATGGCGCCGATATTATCGATATTGGCGGTGAATCCACCCGCCCCGGCGCGGAACCGGTAGACCTGGAAACCGAATTGAACCGGGTCATCCCGGTTATCAAAGCGTTACGAGAAAAAACAGACAGCCCTATTTCAATCGATACCTATAAATCCGCGGTCGCACGAAAAGCGCTGGAAGCCGGGGCCGATCTGGTAAACGATATCAGTGGTATGGCGTTCGACCCGCAGATGGCGGACACTATAGCAGAATTCAACGCTGCGGTCTGCCTGATGCACATTAAGGGTACGCCCCGGGACATGCAAAAAGACCCTCAATATGAAAACCTGATCGATGAAATTCTCCACTTCCTGAGCTGTTCTGTCAGTTGTGCGATTACAGCAGGAATTCCACGTAATAAAATAATTGTCGATCCCGGAATTGGATTTGGAAAAACCGTTGCGGACAACTATACTATTTTACGTTATTTAAAAGAGTTCGAATCTTTAGGTCAGCCCATTTTGATCGGGTTATCCAGAAAAACGCTGATTGGCAAATTGCTCGATTTACCCGTTGACCAGCGTCTTGAGGGCAGTCTGGCCGGATTAGCGGCAGCGATCATCAATGGCGCCTCAATCGTCAGGGTTCACGATGTCAAAGAAAGCGTTCGCGCGGTAACAATTGCCGATGCAATAGCAGGGAAAAACTGAAATGACACTGTTCACCATTAAATTTATTACTGTGACAATCTGGGATGTTCTCGATATTCTGCTGGTCTATTGGATATTTCTGAAACTGTTACAGTTTTTCCGAGGCTCCCGCGCTTCGCAGATGATCATCGGTCTGGCAATGATATTTCTATTATCCTTTGTTGCCCGAATACTGAACCTGCAAAGCCTTTCAGGGCTAATGGGACACCTCCAGACTGTCTGGGTCATTGCATTTGTAATTGTTTTTCAACCGGAATTGAGACGAATTCTGATCATGATCGGACAGAGTCGAATTCTGCGTCGCTTTTTCGCGGAACCAAAATCCAAAACCATCGATGCCGTAATCGATTCTTCAATGGAACTGGTTCGGCGAAAATGGGGAGGGCTGTTTGTCCTTGGACGGGAAATCCGTTTTAAAACGCTCCGTGATACTGCAACCAGCATCAATGCAGAAGTCTCTTCCAGCCTGCTGGTATCCATATTCAATCCCGGAAGCCCCCTCCATGACGGGGCGGTGCTTATTCAAAACGATATCATCGAAGCGGCCGGCGCCATTTTGCCGTTGTCCGATAATCCCGATCTGGATCCGCTGCTGGGCACCCGTCATCGGGCGGCTCTGGGCATATCGGAAGAATCCGATGCTGTTATCGTTGTTGTATCGGAAGAAACCCAGAAAATCGCCGTCGCCTATCAAGGCATGTTTTATCGCAGTGTAGATGAAGATATGCTCAGAGGATTATTAAATAAATTATTCTTCATAGGGAATGAAAAACGGTAAACAAAAGCTGAAACCAATTTGGCTTCGCTGCTCCGAAGGAGTCCCCACGGGAAAAATTGGTTTTATCTTTTACCGTCAACCTTCCGAAGGTTTCCTCAGAAGGTTACGGAGAATTCCTCGGAGAATCCTTGTCTGGTAGATTTTTGTTGAC
>JAUSPJ010000207.1 GCA_030655795.1 Fidelibacterota bacterium
GATGGGCAACCCGGTTGTCGAGAATGTTGTTGATTTTCCATCGCCTTCAACAATTATCCGGAAAGACGATATTCTGGTGGTCGTCGGACGGGAAAAAGACATTGATGAATTAAAGGAAATTTAATGTTTTTAATATCCAAATTCCGCGTGTATCTGTTTTTCCTGTTCGCGGTACTGACGATCCTTTTTATCGGAATTCATGGCTACCTGAGTTTTTCTGAGATTGAAGTTGGAAACGTACTGTCAATGAAATATTTGGCTGAAAATTTTATCTATTATGTCATCGTACTTCTGATTGTTCTGACAATTATTTTTGTATCAATGCTGGTAAAAAGTAAAAATATATTTAAGGAACTCGAAAAGGTGATTGAACTGTCCCGGCAGGGAAAATATTCCAGCGGTATGCAACTAAAAAAATTGGGACGATTGGGTGATAAAGTCATAGAAATTAATACCCATTTGAATTCGTTGAATGAGATGAAGTCCCTGAAAATCAGCAGTATGTCCAATATAGTTAACTTTTTGCTTGATAAGGCAGAAGCCCCAATGCTGCTATTAGATGCACAAGGTATGATAATAAAAGTCAGCCGGTATCTGCTTGAACAAATGGAGATCAGTGAAAAGGATTTAATCAACAAATATGCGGAAAATATTTTCGATAAATTTCTTTATTCGAGTGTGATGATTGAACTGCGCAAGTCCAAATATATTACGCTTCAAAGTCCGTTAATGATTGACTCATTTGAAAAACCGATAGACGTCAATATCGTTGCTTTCCCGATCATAAATTATAAAAATGAAATTTCAAACTGTATTTGTACTATTATCACGAAAGAAGAATTATCAAGATACGAAGTCGTAATACAAGAGGTCAAACCCTCGACCGATCCGCTGAAGATTCCCACGGAACTACAGGAACGGCCGCTTTTCAAACGGTTTAAAGATATATTTCGTCAACAAGAGAGGTGAAATTATGAAGATCATGCGAAAACGGTCAAAGCGACCCGGCTTACCGCCGGGAACTCTCGTATATGTAGGCGATAACAAGAACGTAAAATCCACAATTACGCTTTTCGACTACAATTCAGACCGTATTAATGAAATTGAAATCCGGAATCCCGACGAATTAGCAAGCTGCCTTGCGGATAATGCCGTGAGCTGGATAAATATCACCGGGCTGAATGATTTGGACCTGATTGAAAAGATTGGGGAAATATTTGAAATTCATCCATTAGTTCTGGAGGATGTTGTCGATACGGACCATCGTCCGAAATTTGAAGAATACGACGATTATTACTACAGTATTGTAAAAATGTTGACCTATGATGATAAAAAGAAGGAGATGAACAGCGAGCAGGTCAGTTTTATTATCGGGAAGAATTATCTGATAACCTTTCAGGAAATCGAAGGCGATGTATTTAACACTATTCGTGAGCGCCTTCGGAAAAACAAAGGCCGTGTCAGGAGAGAAGATTCGGATTACTTATGCTATACGTTAATGGATGCCATTGTCGATAATTATTTCTACGTGTTGGAGACCATAGCTGAAGAGACTGAACAGCTGGAAGACATTTTATTAAAAAATGCCGACGCTTCTGTTCTGCAGCGCATTCACCAACAAAAACGACAACTGATTTTTATGCGCAAATCGGTTTGGCCGCTACGTGAAATATTGAATAATATTGACCGGCTGGAGTCTGATCTGGTTAAAAGCAGTTCAAAACTATTCTTCCGTGATGTTTACGACCACACGATTCAGATTATCGACACGGTTGAAAACCTTCGTGATATCGTCACTGGTATGCTGGATATATATCTGTCGACGGTCAGCAACCGGATGAATGAGGTCATGAAGGTACTGACCATCATTGCAACTATCTTTATTCCTCTGACATTTCTTGCAGGAATTTATGGCATGAATTTTCAATATATGCCGGAGCTGGCCTGGAAATTTGGATATCCGATGGCGCTTGCCGTGATGGTATCGGTTGGAATCGTTATGCTGGTATTTTTCAAGCGTAAAAAATGGTTCTGAAATAATAGGTCTAATGCATTTCGAAATGCACGACGACCGGGCTGGCTAAGCGGTTATAATCCTCAAATTTCATTTCGATAACATCAATGTGGTTACAGGCATTAAACGCTATTTCATCGTTATGAGCTAAATCCGAAGCCACATACGTATCCATTTCATAGAGATTGCCGAAAGGTGGCATGGCGCCGGTTTCACAATCGGGAAATGATTTGCGAAACTCTTCTTCTGTTGCAAGCTTGACTTTTTTTGCATGCAGCTGACGGGAAAATTCTTCGAAGGAAATTCGGTCATTTGCTGGCAGTGCCGCCAGGGCCATTTTACCATCGATTTTCACAACAATTGTTTTTACCAGTATTTTTCCGGGAATGTGAGCCGTAGCAGCTACTCTCTGGGCTGTATAGGCTTTGGGATGCTGCGAGATGGTAAACCGCACATTATTTTCTTTCAGAAAAGATAGAATACGTTTTTGTTGTGGCATCTTGACCTCCATATTGTTTGGTTAAAATCAATATAAAGCTTGTGCAAATAAATCGCAAATCTCGGACATAGTTTCGTCGATAATCTCTTTCATTACTTGTGAAAGGGATTTATATTTAGCTCAGATTTATAATAGAGAATTCAACGTTATCTGAAAGGAGCCCAAAATGCCAGTTGTAAATTATCAGAAATATGTGGCAATGCTCGAAAAAGCACATAAAGAAGCCTACGCATACCCGGCTATCAATATTACCACGACCGACACTATGAATGCTGCGATTGAAGGATTCGCTGCCGCGAATAGTGATGGTATCATTCAGGTATCTACCGGAGGAGGAGCACACGCATCGGGTAATCTGAAAGATATGGTGCTTGGATCGATCATGTTGGCTGAACAGGCCCACCGTGTCGCCGAAAAATATGATATCAATATTGCCCTGCATACCGATCATTGTCAAACCGACAAAATCGATTCATTTTTGAAACCGCTGATTGAAGAAACAGCCAGACGTCGGGCGGCTGGTCTTCCGAATCTGTTCAACAGCCACATGTACGACGGCAGTGCAGTACCGCTGAAAGAGAACATGTCGAATGCGGTCGAATTGATGAAGATCTGTGCCAAAAATGAGATCATACTCGAAGTAGAGGCCGGCGTTGTCGGCGGCGAAGAAGACGGCGTCAGTACCGAAAGCGTTGGCAAAGAAAAATTGTACACCACTCCGGCAGATATGCTCTCTGTTTATGAAGCGCTAAGCACCGTTAAAGGTGCTAAATACATGTTTGCAGCAACCTTTGGCAATGTCCACGGTGTTTATAAGCCTGGGAATGTGGTTCTCAAACCTTCTATTTTGAAAGACGGCCAGGATGCGGTTATGGAAAAATACGGAAAAGACGCCCGTTTCTTCCTGGTATTTCACGGTGGCTCCGGATCAAGTATTGAAGAAATCCATGAGACGCTGAGCTACGGTGTAATCAAAATGAATGTCGATACCGATACTCAGTATGCTTTTACACGGCCGGTTGTTAATCATATGCTTGTAAATTATGACAAAGTGTTAAAAGTTGATGGAGAAGTCGGCGTGAAAAAACTGTATGACCCGCGCGCCTGGCTAAAAGCAGGACGTAAAGGTATGGCAGACCGGGTTGTTCAGGCCTGTAACGATTTGAAATCTACAGGTAAAAGTATGGGCCGTTAAAATGTTTAATAGACTTTGGGATTATCCCAAAGAAAACAATAAACCTGGTTTATGGCAGATGCTGTAAGCCAGGTTTGAATTTATGAAGCATAGCTTATGAAAGATTTTGAATATAGTCTATCCCGGCGTTTCTTTGCACAGATTGCCGACGGCATGGAAGACTTCGGAAAATCCGAACTGGTAGAGCTTGGGGCCGAAGATATAAAGAATGTCTATCGCGGTCTGTATTTTAATGCAGATAATGAAGCCGTATACAGAATAAATTATCAGTCCCGGCTGATTACACGGGTAGTGGCGCCACTCTTGACATTTGATTGTCATAGCGCTGATTATTTATATAAAACCGCGATGCAGATTCCCTGGAATACACTGTTCAATATTAAAAACACTTTTGCAGTTTTCGCGTCGGTATCACATAGTATGATCTCGCACTCCAATTATGCCGCATTACGGCTTAAAGATGCTATAGTCGATTA
>JAUSPJ010000210.1 GCA_030655795.1 Fidelibacterota bacterium
TTCGGTGGTTTTCATGGCATTATCCAAGTTATAGAAACTGCTGAAGCAGTTAGATGATTGAGATTGAGATCTATATTCACCCTGTTGAAACAGGGTGTTGTCTCAATATCTGTAGCACAATCAATCCTGTCAATCATGTCCCATAGGGATTCTCCACCGGGAGTCCTATGGACCTTTGGAATTATCCTGTCTGCTATAAATAAACAATCCTGTCAATCATGTCCCATAGGCAAGTGGTTTATACTTTATAGACGGACTCTAATTAGTCTATTTCAGCCCGCGTCGCTCCAGCAGCGGCTCAATACTGGGCTCAGCGCCCCGGAATCGTTTATACAGAATCATCGGTTCTTCCGTCCCGCCTTTGGAAAGTATGTTTTCCCGATACGACTGGGCCAGTTCTTTATTAAACAGGTCAGTCTCTTTAAACGCCTGAAATGCATCGGCATCCAGTACTTCCGCCCAGATATAGCTGTAATAGCCCGCAGAATAACCGCTGGTGAAAATGTGCCGGAAATAAGGTGTCCGGTAGCGGCTGACGATCTCCGGAATCAGACCAATTCTGCCCAGAGATTCATCTTCGAATTCCAGTACATCTTCAACCGTCCGGGTCGTGGTCAGAGTGTGCCAGTCCATATCCAGAAACGACGCCGCTAAATACTCTACTGTTTCAAAACCCTGGTTGAACAGGCTGGAATTCTTAATCTTCTCAATCAGTTCATCGGGAATGGGTTTTCCGGTTTGATAATGAAAAGCATAGGTTTTTAGAACCGCGGGTTCCAACGCCCAGTTTTCCATTATCTGCGACGGCAATTCTACAAAATCTCGCGCCAGGCTGGTACCGGTCAGTCGCGGATAGCTGCTGTTGCTGAACAGTCCGTGCAGCGCATGTCCGAATTCATGGTAAATTGTAGTGACTTCACCGAGACTTAGAAGTGCCGGTTTATCAGCAGCTGGTTTTGAAAGATTAAATACATTATTTATCACCGGGGTCACATTCTTACCGTCTTTTTTTATCTGTTTGCGATACGCACCGCACCAGGCGCCGCCCCGTTTACTGGCTCTCGGATGATAATCGGTATAAAGAACACCAATGGTTGTCCCATCGGCTTCTTTGACTTCAAACGCCTTCACATCTTCATGATAAACCGGGATATCTTTGCGTTCATGAAATGTGATGCCCCAGAGCTTGGTAGCCAGATCAAACGCACCCTGACGAACATTTTTCAACTGAAAATAAGGTCTGAGAACCTCATCATCCATAGCGTATTTCTCTTTTTTCAATTTCTCGGCATAATACCACCAGTCCCAGGATTCCAGCCGGAATTTTTTTTCTTCACGATCAGCAATTATCTGCATCTCCCGTAGTTCGGCTTTTGCCCTTTTCAAGGCCGGTTTCCACAATTTATCCAGCAGTTCATAGACATTTTCCGGATTCCGAGCCATGTTCACATCCAGTACAAAGTGAGCATGGGTCGGAAATCCCAGCAGCTGTGCCCGTTCAGTTCTCAAGGCAGCAATCTTGGCGGCAATTACTTTATTATCATACTCGTCACTATTATTACCGCGATTGATATAGGCCATGTATATTTTTTCACGGAGTTGCCGCTTTTCGGAATACTGCAGAAAGGGAATCCAGCTGGGTTTGTGAAGCGTATAGACCCACTTGTCTTCATAGCCTTTTTCTTTGGCTGCGGCGGCACCGGATGCAATTACACCTTCCGGTAATCCGGCCAGGTCGGCTTCATTATCAATGACCAGTTCGAAATTGTTGTCCTCTTTTAGAACATTTTCACCGAATTTTGTGGTCAGGACGGACAGTTCTTCATTAATTTCACGAAAGCGTGCCTTTTTCTTTTCACTGAGCTTGGCGCCGCCCCGGACAAAATCTTTGTAATATTTATCCAGTAATGTTGCCTGCTCAACAGTTAAGCCCAACTGGTCTTTCTGTTCATAGACCGCCTTCACCCGCTGGAACAGGGTATCATTCAGGCCGATATCATCGTTATGCTTGGACAGTATTGGTGCAATGTCTTTGGCAATCTTCTGAATTTCTTCACTGGTATTGGCGCCATTCAGCGCAAAAAACACGCTGGATACTTTAGTCAGCAGATCACCGGAATAATCCAGGGCTTCAATCGTGTTTTCAAAGGTGGCTGGTTCAGGATTCGTAATAATCGCTTTGACCTCGGCCTTCTGCTGAAGCATTCCTTCTTCGAATGCCGGCATAAAATGCTCATTGTTGATTTTTTCGAACGGAGGTGTCCCCAACGGAGTTTTCCACTCGCTGAAAAAGGGATTTTGATCACTTTGCTGCGTACATGATGATACCGCAAGCAGTACAACTAAAAGAAACAGAAACATATCTTTCATAGTTTTCTTCCTCAATTTATTTGGTTGATTGTCAACCGGATGATTTTCATTTTGTCCTTTGAACACCGATGTTATTATTTCGATGTCTTCATAATATAAAAAATGATTGGAAATTTTCTTAATTTTTTAAATAACAGTTTATTCTTGCGAACCGTGCAAAAGCCTTTTAATTTCGATTGATGATTGCAGCATTTATTACAAATAATTTAAAGGAATCCCGGATGAAACCCTGGGTGAGACATTTAATCATTGTTTCATTTCTTTTTTATCTAAACGGACAGATTCTGAGTGCTTCCGAAAACATGGTAATTGTTATCATCGATGGCGCCCGCTATTCCGAGACCTTTGGCGATACCAGTCATCAGTATATTCCAAATATGTGGAATATATCCGCCAATGGAACTATTATCGATGAATTTTACAATGACTCCATGACCTATACCTCCAAAGCCATTCCGGCGCTGTGGTGTGGCGCCTGGACGGAAACTGTTGACACGGTCAACAACGGCTACAACACCCAGTATGCCGCCAAACCGTCGATTTTTGAATATTATCGCAAGCAGAAAAATATTCCTATGAATAAATGCCGATTAACCGCATACCAGGCTTTCCAGCGGGGCGGAATTGTTCGGGTCGAAGTACGGGATGAGCGGATTTTGCTGCGTGGAAATGCGGTTACGGTTTTCTCCATTGAAATTCATGGAAATGCGTTGTCCTTTTAAAAACTACCCTGGATCATTTTCTTTTTATAAAGCCTGTATTAATCCAGTGGACAGTCTTTTCGATTATTTTGGCGTATGACTATTTTTGAAGTAGACAGCGATAATTAATGACGATTAGTTTTATCCTGGTTCAACCATCCACACCGGAGAATATCGGCGCCGCTGCCCGGGCGATGAAAACTATGGGGTTTGCGGATCTGCGCTTGGTTGATCCCGGCGACCATCTTGGCGACCGCGCCCGCTGGATGGCCCACAGTTCCGAAGATATCCTGGAAAATTCCAAAGTTTTTACCAATCTTGAAAACGCCATTAAGGATATCGATTTTCTGATTGGAACATCCTCGAAAAAACGCTCCGTCAAACAGGACAACTATCCGATCCGTGGGATTCCGCAATTACTCAACGACAAGGGCTCATCGATCCGCTCCGTCGGGATACTCTTTGGAACCGAAGACCGCGGTCTCAGCAATGAACATATTGCCCATTGTGATATTCTCTCCCATATTCCGTTAAAACAGTCGCAACCCAGCCTGAACATGGCTCAATCGGTAATGGTATATGCCTATGAACTATCTCCGTTGAATCAAATAAAAATCCGGCGGAAGCCCCAAAAAGTTAATGAAGCCAGCTATCGTTCTGTAAAAGAGAATATAGCTGAGTTTTTAAACAGGCTTAACCTCCATTCCCGACTGTCACTTAAGAACAGGATAATGGAGCGACTTGCCGCTCTGTCGGAAAAGGATATTCACCTCATTCAGAGTATTTTGACTGACCTGAGAAAACAGGATAAATCCTGTTAAATTCCCATCTCCTTCAGCAGGTAATCGGCGCCGGCAAATTTATCCGTTATAAATAAGACATAACGAATATCCACGACAATAGTACGCTGCAATTCAGGATTGTAAAGCCAGTCGCTGGTCATGGCTTCATAATTCCCGTCAAAAGCAAGGCCAATCAATTCGCCTTTAGCATTCATCACGGCGCTGCCGCTGTTTCCACCGGTGATATCACATTCAGCCAGAAAACAGCTGGGCACATCGCCGAGCTCGGGGTCGATCCATTTGCCATAATCTTTGGAGCGTGATAATTCCGTTAATTTGGCGGGATTGTTAAACGGTTCCTCACCGGTATCTTTCTCGACCACTCCTTTCAGCGTTGTGAACGGTTCATACCAGATTCCGTCAGCTGGTTTATAGCCCTTTACTTTACCGAAAGTAAACCGCATCGTGCTGTTGGCGTCGGGGTAAAGGCTCTGACCTTTCCAGGCATAGAGCGCATCGATATATTTTTTGCGAAGGTCCTGAATCTGAGCATTCCAGACCTTGCCTTCTTCGTATTTTCGATCTTTGGCATCGTAAAGTTTGATCGCCAGGTCAATCAACGGATCGTTCAGCGCCTCGATCTCTTCCGGTGTTTTGTTATAGAGATCCTTAACATAGGCGATATCTTTTAAACCGGTTTTGGCAAATGCATCATCTACCCAGGCATCAATTTCCATGGACCCTTTCAGAATAAAATCCAGGGCGGTAATCCGCTGCTCTTCCGGCAGTTTTGCAGCTTGCTGAAGGGCGCGGGTCAGCATGGTTTTATCGAAGGGTTCATAAAAACGCAGGTAAGCATAATCAAGGTTTGCCATGCCATCTTTGACCCGTTTCTCGGAAAATTCCGGACGGCGGTCGGTTTCCGGCTTGGCTCGTTCACGAGCAACATCGTATGCCTTTGATCCCAGATTATAGAGCACTCCAATGGTGTATCCACCAAAGTTTTCAAGCACCTGATCATAATCATAGCTCTGCTCAAGGATCGCATATTGAGCAGCAATCTTTTCCATGACATCGCCATACATTTTTTTCAATTTCCGTTTTGAATTAATAAAGCTCATCAAATCTGCTTCGAAGGCTCGTTTATTTTCAATAAAGTTGGAGGATTGCATACCGTCCACATTACCCTGAAAATTCTTCATCGTATTATTCAATCCGGCATCATAACTGGCAAGTTTGAGTTTCGCTTCCTGGTTTTCATTACTCATTTCTGTAATGATATCCAGAATACTTTGGAACCGTTCAATCCGCGGAATATACGTCCGGTTCAGATTCCAGTCTACAGAGTAAGAACTGCGGTAACGCATGGTTCTGCCGGGATAGCCCAGGATAAAAGTCATGTCCCCATCTTTTAAATCAGTTTTAGCGATTTTCAGGTAATTCCCCGGTTTCAGGGGAATATTATCGTCACTGTATTTTGCGCCGGAGCCATCGGGCGCCTGATATACTCTTAAATAAGTAAAATCCCCAGTGTGACGCGGCCACATCCAGTTGTCGATATCCCCGCCGTAATTTCCAATTGCCGCGGGTGGTGCAAAAACAATTCGCACATCCTGGTATTTATTGAATAAATATTTCACATACTGTTTCCCATTATAGTTAGTTGCGATGTAACAGTATCGGTCCTCGCGATCATTTTCCGCTTCCTTTTCCATAGCGGTAATTTTCTGCTCTATTCTCTTCTCTTTTTCAGTCAGAGCCTCAATGCCTTTAACACTTTTTAGAATTACATCTGTTACATCGGCCATGCTCTTTAAAACATAGGCATGTTGACCGATTGCCGGCAGTTCTTCGGATCTGTCTTTTGCTAAAAATCCCTCGTCAATATAATCGATACTGTCCTTGGCTGAATTCCGCTGCAGCGAACCATAGGCACAATGATGGTTGGTCAAGACCAGTCCATCGGCAGAAACAAAGGACGCCGAACAGCCGCCCAACCAGACAATCGCAGTGCTGATTGACAGTTTATCCGGACTGTAAATATCCCCAGCGGATATTTCAAAACCGATTTTTTCAAGATTCAAATCCGGCAATTGAGACAGTTGCCACATGCCTTCTTCGGCTTGAATATTCAATACAAACAACGGGCAGAAAATCCCAATCGATAAATACTTGTTTATCATTTAATCCTCCTACTAATCAATACCTAATCTAACTGATTTTCACTAATTGACAAAATTAGAAAAAAGGTTTGTGATGGCTCGGATTGCAAATATCAGAAAATCATTGTGATTGAAACCAAAAAATCATTTTAGTATCTAAGAAAATGAAAATGCTGGTTGTCGATGACATGGAAGAACGAAAACCTAACATGCCGCTGCTGGGCGATCTGTTTCCTGAACTGAAAAATGTTAAAACAACTCACAGTTTGATGAAACTGCCCGACGATCTGAAGGGATCGTGGTTTGTACTGTTCGGCGACCGGATTATCGTTCCGCCTCCGGGCAGCATCAAGGAAGCCGCCGAACGCCTGAAAAAATACGAAGGTTATGATTGGTGGTTTTGTCATAAACCGCTGGAAAAATAG
>JAUSPJ010000215.1 GCA_030655795.1 Fidelibacterota bacterium
TCATTCTGAATGAGGTACGAATGCCCCGACTCGTCGGGGTCCCCGGTGGGAAAGAATCTCAGCCAATTATCGACGAGATTCTTCCCCGACTCGTCGGGGCTGCCTCAGAATGATCCCGATGTATCGGGAGGACTTTTTATCTCATAGAGATCCCTTTGGGACGATTCCATCAATTTTAATAAAGCATATATTTGTTCCGCAGTTTCTGAAATTGCGTCAATCCCGAAATCCAAACCGGGTATAACTGACGGATATTCAATCCGATGTCAACCGTGACCCGATAGGAATCATCTCCAAACAGTTTATCAATTTCTTCAGGATTACTCCAGCGAAAATGACGCGAATACATCTGGGCAATAATGCCGAGAAGATATGTACCAACGGCGCTGCAACGGTAATTTTCCCTATCTAAAATATTTATCCGGATGCCGGTGCATTCCTGACCAAGATAATTTGTCGCTGAAAGCACTGTGCTGCGAGCGCCCGGAATAAACGTTACTAGGCTAAACTCTACCGAAGCATCACAGGTTTCATTCAATCTGTTCAGCGATACAGGCCCGCTGACCCAGGGCGCTCCGCCAACTTCGTTTTGAAAAAGACTGCCCGGTCCATTACTCACATTGGTATAGTTATAAAAACAGGTTGAGCAATACTTTAACAGAGTTTCGACCGTATAAATATCATCCAGCGGGATTCCCCAGCTGATTCCCAGCCGGTCGTACCAGTCTGATCGATTATAGTTTACCATTGGAACCAGAAAAATCCGGGCGGCTTTCTCGGATTCGATCCAGCCCTCTTCATTTATAAGCACTGCAATTTCACCCAATGTCATTCCAAAACGCCACGGAATGCCAATATCGCTATTCAGCCCATCGGGAACTGCCAAAGGCCCCTCCATGATTGTTGCGGTAATTGGATTCGGCCGATCCAGCACCACCAACGGTATCCTTGAGTCAGCGCTTAGTTTTAGCAGGGAAATCAAAACTTGAAAATGAATATCATAGCGAATCCCGATATTCTGCAGATCAACAAGCATTAAATTGGCGCCATTTAAATCCGCCCGTTTTATCACGGGATTGGCCGGAGTGATCGTAACGTTCTTGACCGAATTCATTGAATCGGCTCGCACAAATACCATCCCGGAAGATTCGGCATTGAATACTTTCTCAGATACCTGGATAATGGATACAAGCTGGAAATCATCCCGGTCGTCAATAATATCAATGATATGGACGCCATTCCGGTCAAGACTGCCATTATTACACACCACGGCAATCTTTTTCTTCTTGACCAGACTAAAATCATTTTGGGTCAGCAGATCAATCCCCAGATGGAGTTTCGATGAATCCGCGTTCGGCTGGTAGTTTATAATTTTAGTATTTTGAAAACTGCCGTTCTCAGCCAGCAAGAACAGTGGAAACAGGAGAATTAGAAGTAATCTATTTTCGGTTTTGAACATACGTAACAATATTGCCGACAATAATCGTCATACTGGCTCCAATCAAAACGTACCAGGTCCAGTGCACTATCGGTTTAACACCAAATAAAAACGGAATTATTATCAATAACACCATGCAAAGAATACCCGCCGAAAAGCCCCACAATGCCGATTTCTGATTGGTCTTCCTGAACAGGACACCCAGCAAAAACGTACCGAGCAGGCCGCCATAGGTAATCGATGAAATTCCCAGGGCAATCTCCACGACAGACTGGAGAACCCTGATGAATAAAAATGCCACAATTGTCAAAATTATTCCCCAGAAAATTGTCAGTAATCGGGATATACGCAAATCCTTTTCATCGG
This sequence comes from Fidelibacterota bacterium, assembly GCA_030655795.1. GTDB lineage: Bacteria > Fidelibacterota > UBA2242 > UBA2242 > UBA2242 > B118-G9. The sequence goes on from JAUSPJ010000215.1 coordinate 1,805, forward strand.
TGCTTTTGCTGCCGAAAATCGGTTGATATAAATCCATCATCGTCGATGATGAAAGCGAACTCATCGATCCGGCCAATGTTGACATCGCCGCTGCAAACAGCCCGGCAATAATCAGTCCACGCACGCCGGTGGGTAAATAATAGATGATAAAATATGGAAAGATTTCATCAGCCTTGGTAAATGGCATTGCATCGGAACCGATAGGATTTCCCTTGAAAAATGCAAAGAGCATTAGCCCGACGAGTAAAAACAGGGTAAACTGAATAATGACCACAACGCCGCTGGTAATCAGCGCTTTCTGGCTGTCTTTTAGCGATTTTGTAGTTAAAAGCCGTTGAACGATCAGTTGATCGGTCCCATGTGACGCCATTGATAATAGACAACCACCGATCAGGCTCCCGAACAGCGTATAGGGTTCTGAGAAGAAGCCGCTGAAATTCAAATTGATCAGTGAAAATTTATTGACATCACCGCTGAATTGACTGACAGCCGAAAGCCCACCAGGTACTTTCTGAAACAGAATGATTAACGCGATAAGTGCGCCACCAAGATAAATCCCCATTTGCAGAACATCGACCCAGATAATCCCCTTCACTCCGCCCGTGTAGGTATAGATCAGTGTAACAATTGTAATAATAACAATGGAAACAGCATAAATCTGCACTGTTGTAAATCCATCAAAGAACGGGAATGACCGGAATATTAATGCCAATGGAATTGATGTCGCAAACAATCTTACACCGTCAGCCGCAACCCGTGTGAAAAGAAACACAACAGACGCATACCGGCGGGTTGTCTGCCCGAATCTGTTTTCCAGCAATGCGTATGCTGTTGTGAGTTCACCCTTTTTATAGGCCGGCAGGAATAGATAACTGACCACGATTCTGCCGATCAGATATCCTATCGTCACCTGTAGAAAATTCAGGTTGGCAATATACGCAAGTCCCGGAATACTGATAAATGTCAATGTACTGGTTTCCGCGGCAACAATGGCAAAAGAAACCGCCCACCAGGGAACATTCGAACCACCCAGAAAATAGTCCTTTACCGACCGTTGCTTACCGCCGGAAAAGCTGCCAATCAGAGCGACAATTAATAGATACAGACATATGACAATGAGATCAAAAGTTTGGAAGCCGCTGTTTATTGGTGTCAATTGTGCCCCTTTTTTCCGTTTCTGTATTTCTGCTTATGCTGACTCAGTTTTCTTACCGAAATTCGGATCAACTTTTATAAACGATAAAGCAATAAAACTTGGTATTGTACAGATTATGACATAGATAAAGAAATGTTGATAGCCGAGAAATTCCTGAATTGCTCCACTGATCATACCGGGTATCATCATTCCCAGCGCCATAAATCCTGTCGTAATCGCATAATGGGCTGTCTTGTGTTTTCCCTGCCCGGCAATATACAACATATAAAGCATATATCCGGTGAAGCCGAATCCGTACCCGAGTTGCTCGATAGCAACACAACCGTAAATCACGGCGCGGCTGTCCGGCATTGCATAGGATAGAAAAATATAAACCGTATTCGGCACATTGATAGCGATGGCCATGCACCAGATCCACTTTTTCAGCCCGTCGCGGGATGCAATCAACCCGACCAGGATACCGCCAGTCAATAGCGAAATCAATCCGATGGTGCCGTAGGCAAGCCCCTTTTCGGTCAATGATAATGCCAAACCGCCATTTTCACGGGCATCCAGCAGGAATGGTGAAGCCATTTTTGTTAATTGCGATTCGGAAAATCGATATAAAAGCAAAAAAGCAACCGAAGCAATAATCTCCTTTTTCCTGAAAAATGATGCAAAAACTTCAAAATAGGAATCATTTTCTTTTTCATCGGATGTATCCCGGTCTTCAACAGGCCGCGGGAGCATATATTTATGGTAAAAAGCAAATATAATGAAAAGCAGTCCAAGAAAACCAATCGACATCGACCAGGCAAACGGCACATCTCCGGCCTGGGCATCAAACCGTGCGATCGCTTTTGTCTGGAGATTGTGTTTGACTTTGAGTGTCGCTTTTTGCGGAATATTCCAGTTATAACTGTCAAAACTAAAAACACCTGAGCTGGCCAGATATACATCCTGACTGCCCTTCTTCTGGCCAAACGTCATATTGACCGTTTTCCCGTTTTCCGGTGCGGCTGACAGTACAAAATAAACATTGGCAGAATCACAGGGATTCACATCGTTACGATTGTAGATCGGTACTTTTACGTCCTTTGGAAAAACCAATATTTCCGATGTTCCATCAGACGGTTCGATGACAATGTCACCGGGATTAACTATTTCCTGAATTTCGGACTGAGGGACTACCTGAATATTCAATTTCAAAGGGTCCAGCCCGGTATGATCAAGGATAACTCCAGTCAGCATGACAAGCAAACCCAAGCCAACAATCATCGCAACCCGGTAAAAAGTACTGCGAATACCGGTAAAAAATGCCTGACCATGTCCATCCAGGGCCAGCATATACAGTCCATCGGCAGCAATGTCGTGAGTCGCCGATGAAAATGCCATTATCCATAAAAACAGAAGTGAAAGCGGGAACCAAAGCGGCGTATGCAGAGCCAGTGAAACTCCCACAAATGCTGCGGCGAGTACAATTTGCATTCCGATTACCCATTTTCGTTTGGTTGAATAGATATCAATAAACGGGCTCCAGAGTGGTTTCACGACCCAGGCCAGGTATAATAAACTGGTCCAGAATGCAAATTTGGCATTGGATACTCCCAGAGTCTTATACATATCGCTGGCGACAAACATTACAATGATATAGGGAATACCTTCAGCAAA
>JAUSPJ010000231.1 GCA_030655795.1 Fidelibacterota bacterium
AGGCACATCCATCGAGGATTTTATCATTAATCTGAAATCGGAATTTCTGGATAATGTTTATCTTCAGCAGAACTCCGTTGATTCCGTGGACGGCGCCACATCACCGGAGCGTCAGAAGCACGTGTTCAATTACGTTTATAATGTCCTGACGCAACAGTTCAGCCTGAAGGAAAAAGACGAAGCCCGGAATTTCTTTAATAAATTACGGCAGCTGTTCATCGATTGGAATTACATCGATATGAAGGACGTCGAATTTTAGAAACAGGAATCCAGGATAACCCAATTGATTGAGGAAAACTCAGACAATGCAGAAGGTGTATAATAAAATATTAAGTGTGACCGGGAATGTTATCACGGTCAAAGCGGAAGGAATCGCCAACGAAGAGCTGGCGGAGATCAGTACATCCCGCGGCAAATCGCTGGCCCAGGTGATCAAACTGGATCACGATATTGTGTCGCTGCAGGTGTTTGCCGGCAGCCAGGGAATTGCCACCAATGACGAGATTCGCTTTTTGGGGAATCCCATGCGGGTCACCTTTTCCGATGACATGCTCGGCCGGATTTTCAACGGCAGCGGCGTTCCCCGGGACAAAGGCCCGGCGCTGGCGGAAAACCTGATCGAGATCGCTGGTCCGTCGGTCAATCCGGCGAAGCGGATTATCCCGCGCAATATGATCCGAACGAATATTCCCATGATCGATTTGTTCAATTCGCTGGTCGTTTCCCAGAAGTTGCCGATTTTCTCGGTCTCCGGTGAACCCTATAACGAACTGCTGGCGCGCATCGCTCTGCAGGCGGAGGTGGACTTGATCGTATTGGGCGGGATCGGTCTGAAATACGATCAGTATATGTATTTTAAGAATACCCTGGAAGAGGGCGGCGCACTCAGTCGTTCGATTTTCTTTATCCATACAGCCTCCGATCCGATCGTGGAAGGCCTGATGGTGCCGGATCTCTGTCTGGCGGTGGCGGAGAAATTTGCTCTGAATGGTAAGAATGTATTGGTGCTGCTGACCGACATGACCAATTTTGCCGACGCCCTGAAAGAAATTGCCATTACCATGGAACAGGTTCCCTCGAACCGCGGTTATCCCGGCGATCTTTACTCCCAGCTGGCATCCCGTTACGAAAAAGCAGTGGACTTTGACGATGCCGGTTCGGTGACAGTACTGGCGGCGACGACCATGCCCGGTGACGATGTCACCCATCCTGTTCCCGATAATACCGGCTACATTACCGAAGGACAATTTTACCTGCGCAATGGCCGGATCGAGCCATTCGGTTCCCTGAGCCGTCTGAAACAGCAGGTCAATGATAAAACCCGCGACGATCACCGCGCCATTATGGACGGACTGATTCAGCTCTACGCGCAATACAACGAGACCGAAGAAAAACGGGCAATGGGTTTCCGGATGAGCGAGTGGGACAAGAAATTGCTGAAATACGGCAAACTTTTCGAAGCCAACATGATGGACCTTTCGGTGAACATTTCCCTGGAAAACGCCCTGGATAAGGGCTGGGAAATCCTGGCCGAATGTTTTACCCCCGAAGAGACCCGGATGAAAACCGACCTGATCACGAAATTCTGGCCCGAGGAAGCGAAGTAATGGCGAAGATTCGTTTGACCAAAAACGAATTGAAAAAGCAGAAGGAAGCGCTCAAGCGCTTTACCCGCTATCTGCCGACGCTGGAGTTGAAAAAGACCCAGTTGGTGGCGGAGATTCGGCTGATTTCCCAGCAGGTCGATAAAATAATTGATGAGATCAACCGCTTTGAGAAAGAGATTTTCCACTGGGTGGATGTTTTCGGCGAAGACATTGATATCAGCGTGTGGTTCTCTGTGGAAGAGCTTGTGACCAACAGTGGAAACATTGCCGGGATTGATATCGAAATATTTGAAAACGTCATATTCAAAGACGAAGAATACGATCTCTTCGAAACCCCGTTGTGGGTGGACAAGGGCATTGAGGCCTGTAAGGAAAAGATTCGCCAGCAGCTGAAGATTAAGACCCTGGAAAAGCAGATGGCCGTTTTGCAGGAAGAGCTTCGGATTACGGTGCAGCGAATAAATTTGTTTGATAAAGTAAAGATACCGGAAGCCAGATAGAATATCCGCGTGATTCAGATTTACCTCGGCGATGAGCGAACTTCGGAAGTGGTGCGCGGAAAAATCTCCAAGGCCAAGATACAGAAAAAAAAGGAGCTGGCAGCGGCATGATCGTTCCGATGCAAAAAGTAACCCTGTTTATCAGCGCCCGCCATCAGGATGGGGCGTTGAAAGAACTGCGTAAGCTGGGCGTGGTTCATATCCAGCATGTCAAAGCGCCGGTATCGGAAGATATTTCTCAATTGGAAATAGCACTCAGCGATGTGGATAAATGCCTGCTGATTCTGAACAGTGACGGACAATCTGTTGCCGATATAAAAAGCACTGGTATTAAAGCCAAAGAAATCGTAGCCGAAGTCCTGGCCCTGTCGGCCGAAAAACAGCAGCTGGCCGGCCAGATTGAAGAGAAGAAAAGCCTGGTTGACTGGTTCGAAAACTGGGGTAAAGTTTCCGCAGTGGACATTGAAGCGCTGCATGAAAAGGGCGTGTTTATCCGGCTCTACAATGTTGATAAAAATCTACTGAAAACGCTGCCCGAAGGCTCTTTCGCTGAAATCATTTATGAAGAAAAAACCCAGGCAAGAATCGCCCTGATATCGGAATCCGCCGATGCGCGTCTGGATGTTAAAGAAGATTTTTCCCCGCAGGACGATTGGGATACCATTACGATGGAACTGGCGTCCTTAGCGGCCCGGTCGGAAGACATTGAACATCGATTAACAGAATTGACTGAGACAATAAATCCAATTTTAACCTATAAAGCAGACCTCGAAAAACGACTGGAGTTCGCACGGGTGAAGTCCGGGATGCAGGATCTGAATGAAATCGTCTACCTGCAGGGCTATTGCCCGGAGGAAAAGGCTGCAAATTTGCTCAAGGCTTCTGAGAAGGAGAGTTGGGGTATTCTTAGCGAGGAACCGGCAGCAACCGACAATCCACCGACACTGGTCAAACCCAGCTGGTGGGCGCGGATCATTCAACCGGTGTTCAGTTTTCTGGGCACAGTACCGGGATACCGGGAGTACGATATCAGCCAGTATTTCCTGGTTTTCTTTGCGCTGTTTGTCGCCATGATCATCGGCGATGCCGGTTATGGTGTGATTTTCCTGTTGATCAGTATCTTTGCCCATTATAAATCCGTGCAAAGCGGTCAGTCTCTGCCGCTGGCAATCAAGCTTTTTTATGTATTGAGCCTGACGACAATTGCCTGGGGGACAATCACCGGCAACTGGTTTGGTTCCGTGCAGATCGCGGCGCTGCCCTTTTTCAAAGCATTAACGATGCCACAATTAGCCACTTTCAAGGAGCTTTTCCCGGATTTGGATATCAATCCGCAGCAGAATGTCATGTTTATCTGCTTTGTGATTGCGATCGCTCATCTGGGGCTGGCGCACATTCTGAACTTTGTTAAACATTTTCCCCAATTGAAATGTATTGCCAGCCTGGGCTGGTTCTCTCTGTTTTTCGGACTGTTTTTTCTTGTTCTGAACCTGGTACTGGGTATGGAAATGCCCGTCTTTGCCACTCCGACGGCAGGTGCCGGGTTGATCCTGGTCGTTTTGTTTATGAACCAGGAAAAGGGGATTAATTTCTTTAAAGGTGTGGTATTAGGATTGGGGGGCGCATTCAACACCTTCTTAAATGCGATCAGTTCATTTTCCAATATCATTTCCTATATCCGTCTCTTTGCCGTTGGGCTGGCGTCGGTGGCGATTGCTACCAGTTTTAACGGGATCGCAGCGCCGATGATGAAAGGCGCCGGGATACCGGCAGCGATTCTGATATTGATTATCGGACATGGATTGAATATCGTGATGGGATTATTGTCAGTCATTGTCCATGGTATCCGCCTTAATGTACTGGAATTCTCCGGTCAGCTGGGCATGGAATGGGCTGGTTATGAATATAAACCGTTCAAAGAAAATGATAAAAGTATAACAGAAAGGGAAATAAAATGAATATTGGATTGATAGGACCTGCTGCCGCATTGGGTCTGGCTGCTGGCGGATCGGCATTAGGTACCGGTATTGCCTCACAAGCTGCCATAGGTAGCTGGAAAAAATGTTTTGCTAACAACAAACCGGCGCCCTTCATGTTGGTGGCCTTTTCCGGTGCGCCGCTTACGCAGACAATCTACGGATTTCTCCTGATGCAGTTTATTAATGCAAGCGTAAAGGATCCGTTGACTCTCCTGGCTGCCGGTCTGTTCGGTGGTTTGGCTATTGGCCTCTCTGCTCTTTTTCAGGGCAAGGTGGCAGCTCGCGCCGCCGATGCTCTGGCGGAAACCGGCAAAGGTACGGCAAACTATTTCATGGTCATCGGTATTGTGGAAACTGTGGCGCTGTTTGTGATGGTTTTCCTGCTCTTGATACTGTAAATAAATCCGGAAATAATTATTTTTATAAAGTATTTGTTTCATGAGCTCACTCATGACACATTCATAAAGTAGCTCCTGCCACAACCATTTTAATTCTTAGCAGCCGTCCCTTGTGGCAGCTGTATGTGTTCATTCTCGTTCCGGGGCGGAATGTCCGTATCGGTTGGGATACTACACCGCAATCCCATCTCAACGGCGGGAACCTGTGTTTGTGAAATAGGAAAGCCGCGAAGACTCCAGGACACGAAGAATAATTAGACGTTATTCTCGTTCCGGGGCGGAATGTCCGTATCGGTTGTAGAGCAAGAGCCCTGCAACCATAATAAAGCTTCTTCTGGCTACGGAGTAGTCCGCAGGACTTCCGATGGAACAACCCCGTAGCCAGAGCACGGAAACATGGTGCGCAAGTTTCATCCCCACGGTTCAAACCGGGGATTAATCTTTTTTATTTTTGCGCTAATTTTAAATGTGCCGGATCAAAACATTAACCACCCCTGCCTGCCGTCTGGCGGGCAATTATTAGGTGGTGTAGAACGGAAAACGGAAGCCGGAAAAAGCGTGAATCGTGAAATGTGATTTTCAGTCAAAAATCTACCCCAACGGGGCTCTTTCGGAGCAATCTGAAATATAAAATCTCAAATCTAATATCTACGATTTTATCCCCCATTTCCATAGTGACAATAACGCCGGAGTTGGCTATATTAAGTTCAGTTCGATATCCGAGATGATTTATTGACCAATTTCTTCCAAATATTTACTAATCCCAATGCTGATACGGGGAATCCGGTGCACAATATGTGCTTTCAAAAACTAAAATTCAAACCTTATAACAGCTATATATGAAAAATATGAAACGCATTTTTTCTTGTTTACTGGTTATTGTTCTTGTCAATGTTGGTTTCGCCCAAATCCTGCCCGATGAAATTCTGTTCATTCCATGGAATGCCGATTCCATGGGAAATGTCAGTTATACGCTCGACCCGGAGGGACGCGTCGGTCCGCAGAATTTTCAGGTTAGCGGCGAAAAGGTCTATCTCCTGGATCAGCAGAACCGGGCGATTAATGTTTATACATCGGAGCGCCTGATTGACCGGTTGCCGGTTACACAGACGACCCGGGACTTCATTATTCAATCGGCGGATGAGTACATCTGCCTGGCGGATAATGGGATAGTAGTGTATCAAAACAGAATGCCGGTGGAGCAGATACGCCAGGCGAAACCGCTGCCAATAATCCGGAAGATTTCTTCAGGAAAAGGTGAAATCATCGCCGTCAATCATGACGGAACTGTTTCGAAAATGGTTGCTCGGCGTTTGGCAAAATCCGATCTTCAGGGAACTCCGGTTGATGAGCGTCGCTACGACCTGAAGAAAATTTCACGGTCCCGGGCCGAGATAACCGTCTATGATGATAAGGGAAAACAAACCGGCCGGATTGCTCTTCCGATTGATGAAAACAACCTGGGGTCATTCGAACTGATAGGTGTAAACCAGTTTGGTCGGCTCTTTCTGGATTTCAGTTTTGTAGTCCAGGATATTCCGCTGAAAGTCCGGCGGGAAATATGGATAGTGGATCGGGCGGGTGAGATAACAGGGAAGATCAATGTCCCGACACACTATTTTGCGATGATGTGGAACGATATGCGGCT
>JAUSPJ010000238.1 GCA_030655795.1 Fidelibacterota bacterium
CAAAATCAGTTGTTACATCGAAGATAAAAAAATAATTTGAAATTTAGTATTTGCTATTTGCATTTTGAAATAACATCCATCCCGAGGCATCGGGACAAATAATAATGAAAGTGTATTTCTATCAATGTTATGTTTGTGAAATTCGTCTGTCCGCCCCGACCTATCGGGACGCAGACAGGAGTAATTCGTGGACTACTTTCATATAAAAAGGAAAAATGATTGTTTTATCATCAATTGATTATAAATTTCAAGATGATGTTGTTTATTATAGGAGTCATATATGGATTTGCAGAATAAATCCGATTTGGAAGCATATATTGAGTCTCACGGGGGAAGTAAACTAGGCCCGATTCTGGCCGATCTGAATCTTCAAAATAATCTGGTTGACGATGCGGTTGCGCTCTGCCAGAAAATTATTACGGAAGATCCCGGTTCGCCGTACGGCTATTATTTAATAGCCCTGGCAGAAATCAAATCCGGAGAAATCGCAGACGCAATTGAGCATCTGAAACAGACAATTGACCTGGACCACGGCTTTCTGGACGCCTATTATCTGCTCGTAGAGATTGGCAAAGACCAATTGAGTCCAGGGGCGGTTAAAGCCTGTTATGAAAAAATTATAGAGTTGAATCCCTTTGATGATAATGCCCGGACCAAGGCCGGGCGGATTTCCGAGGACGCTGACCGGGAATCGTTAAAAAATATCCAGTTACCGGAAATTAAAGTTCATAAGACTATTTCACGTGTTGCGACAGAAGTAAAACCTGTGGAACCGGAGCCCGAAAAAGCAGTCAAACCAGAGGCGCTTAAAAAACCGGAGCCCAAACCTGAATCTACCGATGAGATTCCGGCACAGGTCGGATTAAGTGAAGAAGAGGCGCATCTGGGGCCAATGATTCCAGACGAGGAAGAAGAACCGGAACTGGAAATTGAGCCGGAACCTGAACCCGAAGGGGCGCCAGAAACGGTTAAGCCACCCACACCGGCCATTCCTGCAGAAAGTGTTCAGACGCCACCGCCGCCTTCCAATATTGGAAGCTCGTCTTCAGCGTTGAATGATATGTTTGCAAAACTCAGATCAAAACCGCTGGAAGAGGTTCAGAAAGAGAACTGGTCGTTGCCGGTAGTTGAAGCTCCTGCGCCGGAAGCAAACCCCAATGATTTAATCAAAAAACCAAACATTAAATTTACTGTTCCGTTAAAGGATGAAATAGATCCAAAGAAAAAACTGGAGGAGATCCATAAAGAGATTGGATTAAAGCCTCTGTCCGGCGCTCACGAACCGGATGAAAAAAAAATTAAATCTGATGAACCGGCTATAAAACCCCCGGATAATAAACCGGTGAAATCAAGCCCTGATCGACCCCGTAGTTCCAATAATATATCGGTACAATCAAAAGAATTCAGTAACGGTAAAATTGAACTGAAAATACCGGTTCCGACATTTACCCTGGTGGAAGTGTTTAAGAAGCAGAAGTTATATAATGAAGCGCTGCAGCTGCTGGATGTATTAGAGAAAAAATCCAAAAACCCCGAACGAATTGAAAAAGAACGAAGCGATATTTTGCAGCTTAAAATGGAAGAGGAATAACCGGGATTATTTTTCTGCGCCGATATATTTGATTTCGTAACTAATATCGACAGATTTACTAAGCATGGCCGAAACCGAGCAGTATTTTTCCTGTGACAGTTTGACGGCTTTTTCAATATTTGCCCTGTTTAAATTAGTGCCTTTGAAAATAAAGGTGAGAAGTATCTTCGTGAACACTTTCGGGTGTTCGTCCTGACGTTCTGCCGTAATTTCCACCTGGAATTCATCGGCCGGCGTACGCATTTTATTAATCAGCGATTCAATATCAAGCGCGGAGCATCCGCCCAGCGCCATCAACACAAGTTCCATCGGTTTTGAGGCGGCTTCGCTGCCGCCAAACTGTTTCATAGAGTCCAACACAACCCAGTGATTGGAGTCTCCCTTGGCAAGAAATGTTGCGCCCGATGCGCGGTGGAGTGAAACTTTCATTGCTTATTTAGCGCCTTTTTTAATGATGTTATTCATTGTATCTACAATCTCATCGAGATTTCGAATATTCTTTAATTTTGCACTGAAACCCTTATTGGGTATAACTTTTGTTATCTTCTGGCATTTTTGCCTCCTTTATTTGATTTAAGAACAAGGAACACCGATTAACGATTTTTGATTTATTTGGGAATTTCGATTTGCTCATTGCTTCAGATTGTTTTGTGCTGTTTCAATACTTTTTACAAAAATCGATATCAGTTCATTATTCTCTTTTTTTGCTTTTTCTATTTTCGCTTCTGTTTTGTATAACTTTGTTCTCTGGATTATTTTAAGGCAGATAAATGTTTCTCGCAATTCTTTCCCCGTAGGGATTCCTGCGGAACAAAACAACTTTCATTTACCCCGTTAGATATTTCGTTTAAAATATAACCTCTCAAGATTCTCTAATTAATTATCTAACGGGGTAAATAAAATCTTTTCTGGACTCTCCACTTTTGCCATAGGCATTCCTTTGGAAGTGCTTCGCCATAATTTAGAGAAACAGATGTCCCGGAACGAACTAATTGTCCGGATTCACCCTGTGAAATAAAATCGAAGATTTCAATTTTACCTGCCTTTTGAAATGGCTTCGCCAAACTTTGTGTAGTCCACAAGACGAGCAAAACTATTTCACAGGGTAAATGATTTCCTACTTTTGTATTTGGCATCTCCTTTACAATCTCAATTATCAGGACTGAAAAGTCAACCAATCGTTCTTCTCCTAGAGGGATGCCTTTGGCATAAATCAAATTTATTCATTTCGGGCTCTACTTCTCCCAAGGGGATGCCTTCGGCATAAAATCTTAAATCGTTAATCCTTGTTCGATATTCAATTTATTCTTTCTGTTTTTATTGCTTGAAGATAACTTGGCGATATCTTCGAGAGTGCCCCAAACCGGTTCGCCGTGTACGATACAGGTCCCAAAGGGAATCTTCGATCAATTCCGTACTCCTTAAGCGGGCGAATTAATTCGGGATAATCGGTAACTATGTTTTCAATATCGGATGCTTTAGAAATCATAATGGGTCGAATATAACAACTACATGGCGGGCTCCTTGCCAGGCTTGCTCACGTCGTCGATATTCAGAGAGATAAAAAGTTTTTTACAAACATCTTCAGGAATGTCGTCGCAATTATCGATTGTTTTATACAGGTTGACGGTTTTCTTGACCTTATTAACATAAACCTCACAGTTGGGGCATTCTGCCAGGTGGTCCTGAATCTGCTTACATGGCTCAGAATTGAGATCGCAGCCTAGGTACTCACAAATCTGCTTATAGAGTTCGGCGCTGTTTTTCATATCAAAGCTTCTTTGTCCACTAATTTTTCGAGTTCTTCCTTCAGAAAGTTACGGGCACGCATGAGACGGATTTTAGTGTTTGATGGTGTGATCTGGAGAATTTTGCCGGTGTCCTCGGTCGAGAGTTCATGAAGATCGCGAAGAATAAATACAGTGCGGTAAATATCCGGCAGTTTTTCGATGAGCTGGTTGAGTTTTTTGCGGAAGTGCTTTTGACTGACCCGGCTGTAATCAAAGGTCGGCCATTCGGCGGTTTCGACGGAGCTGATGTATTCGATATCGGGATCGTCAATGGATACGTGCTGGTACTTGCGGGGTTTTGATTCCAGTTTCCGTAAACCGATATTGACAGCAATGCGGTATAACCAGGTGTAAAAGGAAGAATTTCCCTTGAACTGGTGAATCTTTTTCACCATGATCAGAAACGCTTCCTGGAGCATATCCTCGGCGTCCTGTTCGTTTCCGGTTAAGCGCAGACCCAGGTGATAAATCCGGCTGCGATAGTCAATTACCAGCCGGGACATAGCCTGCCGGTCACCCTTTTGGGCTCTTGCTACGAGTTCTTCTTCGGTCGTTTGAGGTTTCGTTTCCAAAGCGCTGTAATTTAGCAAATCGAATACGAAAAACCATCATTAGAATTTGTCTCAATTGTAAAAAAGCATTTTTCCTGATCTCTTTGAGGATCTAATTTTATCGGCGTTACAGAGCGCTGGATGTGTTGTTTGAGATATAATCCGATGCGAAAGGGGAGTCATGGAATTACTATCGGCAGAGTTTGGGTTGTTCCCGTCGCTAAATGAGAGTTAGTTAGTCCTCTTTACAATTTATTTAAAAAACTTGTTGATTTCGTTAACGTTTTATTTAAATTAAAACGTTATTTTCACGGAAAAATTTCGTTTATCAAAAGTTTGGGGAAATGGTTTTTAATAATCAATAATCAACTGTCTATTGAAAATTACCATTTTTGGAGGGCGTCAATGCGAAAAGCAATTCTTTTGGTGGTGCTGGTTTTTGGATGTAGTTCCTTGATTTTTGCGGGTGTTACCGGAAAAATAGATGGGTCTATAACTGATAGTCAAACAGGTCAATCTCTAATCGGAGTAAATGTTGTTATTCAGGGGACCAGTTACGGAGCGGCGACTGATAATGAGGGTTATTTTGTGATCTTGAATATTCCGGCCGGTAATTATTCTGTTAAAGCCTCGATGATCGGTTATCAGGATATTACGATGTCCGGGGTGCGAGTTTCGATTGATTTAAGCACAAGACTGGATTTCAAATTAAGTTCAGAGGTGCTGGAAGCGTCGGAATCGGTCGTCATTATTGCCAAGCGGCCGCTTCTGAAGCGGGATGAATTTACATCGAGAACCACGGTGAGCACCGAAGAGATCGAAATCCAGCCGATCGACGATTTTCAATCAATTGCTAGAAATCAGGCAGGTGTTGTCGGTAGTCACTTCCGGGGTGGAAGAACCGGAGAGGTGCTGGTATTAATCGATGGACTTCCGGTAAAGGACCCCGCCGGTGAATATTCTGGAAATATGGGCGGGTTCACGGCGGATATTCCGGAAGCGGGCATTCAGGAGATGGAAATAACACTGGGCGGTTTCAGCGCGGAATATGGTAATGTTCAATCTGGTATTCTTAATCTTGCGATGAAAGAAGGCGGTTCAAAATATTCCGGTAAAGTTCGAGTATCTTCTACGAATTTTGGCTCCGGGTTAAATGATTTATTAATGGGAGAGCGGGATCGCTGGTTTGATACAAAATATCAGCACAAGCTTGAGAATATATACCAGTTGTCGTTAAGCGGCCCTGTTCCGGGCTCCGGTTTATTGTTTGGTCAGCCGGGAGCATTAAACTTCTCTTTATCCGGAGAAATTACCGATCGCGGTCAGGGTTATTTCATTAATAGTAATTTATATAAGGAATCGCTTCAGGGGAAAATTACCGCCCGGCTGGGACGGAACATAAAGATATCAGCCGGCGGACTTTACTCGCGCAGAGAATGGGATCATTTCTATTTTCAGGCATCCAAGTACGGCCCGGGCGATAATTATCTGGAAAATGAGTACGGACAATATAAATCGACGGGGAATAACACCATTCATCACTATGTTTATGTCAATAATCCAGCTAAGCATGACGATTACGGCGCCCGGTATGATTCCCTAACACAATTCATTATTGGACGGGATACGCTCTACAGCGATACGGTTTCCACGATCCATGTCGGTCCAATGCAGGACTATCTGTGGAATTATGCCCAGTCAAGCAACAATCAATATATTGTTCTGACCCATCAACTGTCGGCGCGGACGTACTACGATTTCCGCTATCAGCGGTATTATTCCAACTATCATTACGCGACACCCGACATTGAGGATCGTGATGGCGACGGGAATACCACCGAAGATCTGGTTTGGGACCCCAATCTGGAAGGCCCTCATCCGATCTACCGTGAAAGATTGGATAATTATTGGTGGCTCCGCGGGGACGATCCCGGGTATCGCGATCAGACATCCGTCACCAATACGGTAAAGCTGGACCTGGTTTCCCAGCTGAATCACAATAATCTAGTAAAAAGCGGTTTGGAGTTTTCCCATCATGATATGGATGTGGAGAATGTCAGCTGGACCCTGGGGTACGGTACCAACCGCCTGGACATCTGGAAACAGGACATGATTGATGTCGGTGTCTATATTCAGGATAAAATTGATTACGAGGGAATCGTCGCCCTGATCGGTATCCGGTATGACTACTTTAATCCCTCCGGGTTCGGCGAGACTGTCACCTATCCCGGAGATTTCAGCAATCCCTTTACAGATGTGGATTCCATAGGCGAGGCGATTTTAATCGATCCACAAAAGGCGACTTATAAGCACCAGATCAGTCCCCGGATAGCCGTTTCCCACCCGATTACTGAGCGAGATATGATCCGTTTTTCTTATGGGCATTATTTCCAGCGCCCGGATGGGTATTACATGTACCGGAATTTAACTTACCGGGACTTGACGAAAGCCGGCAACTATGTGGGCAACCCCGGTTTGGCGCCGGAAAAAACCGTCGCCTATGAAATCGGAGTGGAGCATCTGTTTACGGATAACATAAAGCTATCGATTAACGGATATTACAAAGATGTTACCAATTTAATGAACATTTATCATTATGTCCTCCGTAACTATTATGGCACCGAAGCAAATATCTTTGTCAACGCTGATTACGGCAACATGAAAGGTCTCGAGTTCTCCCTGATCAAGCGCCTCGGTGATTTCTGGGGCGGATCTGTGAATTATACTTTTTCAGTTGTCAAGGGGCGCAGCTCCAGTACAACCAGTGGCGCAGGCGCTTTTGACAGTGAACGCCGCTTAAACGTTCTGGACTTTGATCAGACTCATACCGTCAATGCTAACCTTACTTTTAAAACACCCAGACGATACGGGATAATCTGGGGCAGTTGGTTGGCAAACTTTCAGTATAATTACGGGAGCGGTTTGCCCTATTCGTCCTATGGTACCGGAAAAATCAACGATCTGAGGATGCCCTGGACAAGCAATACCGACCTGCGGATCAGCAAAGATATCGGTATTGCCAGAACCACGCTGAATTTTTATCTCGATATATTCAACCTGTTTAACCGGCAGAATATCGATTGGATTGGCAGTTCCTATTATTATCAGGTTGATCAGAATTCTAAATGTGATCCGGCGGTCGTTTACAAAGAAGGTCTTGCCGGCGATTATATCCGCAATCCGCAGACGTATAGTGATGAACGCCAGTTTCGCTTTGGAGTATCGATACAATTTTAACAGAACAATAAATTTTCCGGAGGATATTAATGAAGTTTAATCCTTATAAAACATCAGCAATAATACTGATTATAATTGTTATGGGAGGCCTGGTTTTATTTGCCGCAGACCAGAACTATCAACCGCGTGCGTTGGAAAAAACATTTGGGATTCAGGAATCGCCGGTAGTTCCCAACAACTGGAAATTTCACACAATCGGCGCGCTGTGGAATCGCGTGACAAATTTTAGCTATCTGGGCGATGACGCTTATCAAAACCGGACGCCGTCCTGTGATTACCCCGGCGGCTCGGGGAATTCCTATCTCTACCGGGGCACGCTCTGGCTGCACGGTTTCGTCGATGGGGTTTTTCATTCAAGTATGGGCGAAGATAAGGAATTTTCGCCGCTTGATTCCGTTTACCTGGATACGCTGAGTATAAGGGCAGACCAGGAAACCTATACCCGTTACTACGACGTTTATGCTCCGGGCGCCAGCGGGCATTTTCCTCTGGGCCTGAAAGTTATTGAAAGAACCTATGCCTGGAGCGCCAGCTACGCCGGGGACTTTATCATCTACGAATATACGATCAAAAATGTTGGGATCGATACGGATGGGGATTATTATCCCGATACACCCCGGGATATTCAGAATTTTTACTTTGGCGTCCGCATGGATGGCGATGTCTCCAAATTACCCACCTGGGGCGCCGAAGACAAGTATTCAAACCAGGATGATTGGGTCATGTGCAATTCCCAGTGGGACTGGCTCGAAAGAACTCCTCAAATGGCGGGCTATGACCATGGTCTGACTGCCGAAGATGCCGATAGTAACATGGTATTCATGTTAGATTATGACAATCCCTATTATCCTTCAGAGTATATTGTTGACGGTGTCGCGGTAAAGGATGATATGGGCAATCCAGGTGTTGATGGTGTATTACAGTCACCAGGCTTTTTAGGCATTAAAATACTGAAAACCGAACCGGAGATGAAACCCAGTTCCTTCCATATCTGTCATATCTACAACGATCCGGCGACCGACCAGGAAACCTGGGACAGAATGATCGGCGTGTCTGAATTTGAAGACATATCGATTTATCCAGGCGGGGGAGGTGCCGCCTATCCGGCTCACGATTACCGGGGCATTTTTACGATTGGTCCACTGGCTAATTTCTCCACCGGCGATTCGATAGTTGTCACCATGGCGCTGGGTGTCGGCAGCGACCCGGACAGCGGTGGAATCTATAGCATGGTAAAGTTAGTGCAGATCATGAAAGTCGCCCAGTTTATCGTGGATAACGACTATGTGTTAGCGGTTGATCCGCCAAAAGCTCCTACGGTAAGTGTCAGTAATTATGTTATTAACGGAGTGACCGAGGGAGTTACCCTGACCTGGGATAACCTGGCTGAGGACAACACCTATTTTCAATTTTATAAAGTATCCAAAGGCACAAAGGGGACAGGCGGCGTTGTATGGCAAACCCTGGCGACCTATTATGACACTCTTGGCAGCGCTTCCTGGCCACCCCCGGCAGGCTCTAATTCCGGCACCTACCAACTGATTGATAGTGATATAACCAACGGCCTGGTTTACCATTATTCCGTTCAGGCCTTTACCGAAGTGATCAACGATCCGATCCCGCTCGGTCAGGCGTCTACCCAGTTAACCGATCAGAAGAGTTATAGGGTAATCTCGCCATCAAATCCGGTGGCAACCGAATCACTGGATCGCGTGAAGGTTGTGCCGAATCCCTATATCGGCAGCGCCAGGTGGAACAATCCGGCGCCCAGCGATAATTTTCCCTGGAAACACCGCTTGCAGTTCACAAACTTGCCATCCGATGCAAAGATCAAAATTTTCACTCTTGATGGTGATTATGTAGCGGAAATCAAGGCAAACCAATCGGTTGTAGTCGGTGAAGAGTTTAACATTTCCAGTCCCAGTGTTGCCGAGTGGGACCTGATGACACGCAACAATCAGGAAGCGGCGCCCGGAATCTACATGTATGTGCTTGATTCCCCATCATTGGGTCAAAAGGTTGGCAAATTTGTAATTGTAAGATAAAAGGAATATTGAGATGATTAGGAAAATCTGTATTGTCTTTTTTATCATTAGCATAATGTTTTTTATTGATACAAAGGCAGAAGAATTTGCCCCGGTTGCTACAGCGGTCGCCCAGTTTCTCGAAATCGGCCTCGGCGCCCGCGCCACGGGGATGGGCGAAGCGGTTACTGCTATTACAAATGATGCCGGTTCGGTTTTCTGGAACCCGGCCGGTCTCGCTGACGTTGATGGCCGCAGTCTTTTTTCCGCGTATAATACATGGCCGGCCGGTATTTCGATTGGCGGACTTTCGGCCGCAATGAAATTAGGTAATATTGGGACTTTTGCTGTCAGTACTGTCTATCTGGTTACCGATGATATGGAAATAACCACAATTGATTTTCCTGAGGGAACGGGAGAATATTTTAACATTTCCAATTATAGCCTGGGTCTGACATACTCCCGGTATTTGACAGATAAAGTGTCGGTTGGGGTCACTACGAAATTGGTTCATGAAGGATATTGGGATTACTCATATTCAAGTTGGGCAATTGATTTGGGAACTTTGTATCGTACCGGATTTCGCGGACTTAATATCGCCATGTCAATTCTGAATTTCGGGCCTGAGGTAAAATTCAGCGGCAATTACATTGATTACAGTGATGATAAATCTTATGCTGCTGATCCGCAGAAGCCCAAAACTTTCGATAAATATTCCTTGCCGGTGAATTTCAGGTTTGGGGTCAGCATGTATCTGATCGACACGGATATTCATCGATTAATTTCCGCTTTTGATATGGTTCATCCGAACAATAATCTGGAACAATATAATCTGGGTTTTGAATATTCGATGAATAAAATGTTTTACTTACGAAGTGGATACCGGTTTAATACAGATGAAGGCGGCCTGTCTTTAGGGGCTGGTATAGATCTAAAAATGGGCGAGAGTTTAAATCTCCGGACGGATTATTCCTATGCGGATATGGGCATATTAAAATCTATTCACAGATTTTCATTGGGAATAGATTTTTAAATGTTAAACTATAAACAAGAATGTTGTTAAACCTAAAAAAAGGAGGACTTATGAGAAAGAACATTGCTACAATTTTTCTCATGGTAGTTACGTTGCTTCTGTTATCGCCGATGAATCTATTGGCTATCAACGGTTTCACCCGTTCAGCCGAGATTCCAGTACCGGAGGCAGATTTGAACAATGGCGGAATCGGAAACATGATTTCGGGAGTTGATGTTGATGGTGATGGCAAGACCGAGATTTATTTCGTCAACAACAACTGGAATGATGGTGCTACGGAAGTGATTCCACGGATTTACAAGTTGGAATATGATGGCAGCGACTGGGTAGTTGTCTGGCAAGCAGCGGTTGAACCATTTTACCAGAATACCTGGCCTTGTTTATCTCTGGCTGATTTAGATGGAGATGGCAAAATGGAATTGGTCTGGGGACCGGTGAACAGTACGGCAGTTTCGGCCAATCCTGACCGGGTATTGGTATATGAGCATGCCGGCGGTGATGTTTTTGGTGTAGATGATGGCGCTGGCGGCTATATTCCGAATTCCAGTTGGACCATTGTTGCCGAAGACAATGTCAATTTACGTCCAATGGATTGGGAGATTGTCGATATTGATGGTGACGGTGTTGATGAAATTATTTTTGCAGATCGTAAAGGCAGTTCGGACGGATATTATTTTGGTGTTTTTTCTGTAGATGATATTCCTGATGATGGCGCTGGTACTGAAACTTGGACGTTGGAGATCAGTGGCAAAGATTTCACTTTATCATCAGGGATAGAGAACAAATGGGATGTAGCCGTAGTTGGCAGCAATTGTTATATATTTTGTGAATCTGAGATCTCAAAGCTTTCCTGGGACGGTAGCGCCTGGAGTTATACGGCGCTTTCACCCATGGCGGGCGGTTCATCAGTACAATCTGCTCAGGTAGTTGATTTAGACGGAGACGGTACGAAAGAGATTATTACCGCAGTATATGATTGGGGAGATGACGCCAAAAAAGCTGTCATGTTACTAAAGGAAGATGGCGACACCCTGAAGCATTATGAGTTGGTTAATACCTCTTCCTATTTCACCAGCGGTTCTCGCGGCTTGTGGGGCAGTGACGTCGGAGACATCGATCAAGATGGGAAGTTGGATTTTGTATTCGGTTCTCGCGCTGGTGATGTAAATGCCCGAATTTTTCTCTTTTCCTACAAAGGCGGAGACATCACTTCTCCGGACAGTTATGAATTTTCGGTAATTGATGAGGCTTATGTTGCCGAAGGCGGCATCTGGAGTGTCGTTAATATTGTCAATATTGATGATGACCCTGAATTAGAAGTTCTGTATACTTCCAGCGCTTCTTACGGCGGCGATATTTTCACTCCCGCCCATTCCGCCCCTATTATTATACTCGATCCGGTCGGCACAAGCGGTATAGAAATTGAAAATAAGGAAGTGCTTATCGCCGAAAAATATGTTCTGCATCAGAACTACCCGAATCCGTTCAACCCAACCACGACAATTGCATTCGATATTCCTGTTTCAAAGCATGTTCGCTTAATAATCTACGACATGCTGGGATGTGAAGTAATCTCTCTGGTTGACAATGAATTACAGCCGGGAAGACATTTGGCTATCTGGAACGGTAAGGATAAATACGGGCACAATGTATCTACAGGTGTTTATATTTATCAATTACGGACTGAAAATATCACGAGGTCCAAGACCATGACGTTTATTAAATAAACGAGACATGTAAATGAACAAAAAGGGGGCAGTTGCCCCCTTTTTGTTACCGTAACATTAATTGTTCGTATCTATAAACATGATTTAAAAATTCTGTGGTTAGATCCGATGTGGATGGAGAGTCATGGAATTGGTGTCGGCAGTGTTTGGATTCCCGTCGCTAAATGGTAGTTAGTTAGAACTCTTTACAATTTATTTAAAAAACTTGTTGATTTCAAAATCCATTTAACTAAATTAAACATATAGTTAATAAGTAAAGTGCACAATGAAATAATTGTTTTTAACCCAAAATAAGGAGATTCCCTATGAAGTTGTTACGTTTATTTTTACTGGTTGCCATGTGTGTGACCATTGTTTTCGCTCAGAGTGCTACTCCAGGTGACAATACCAATTTAAAATTGGTCGCAAAATGGGCCTGGAACCCGGAAGATCCGATCGCGATCAACAGTGTGCGCGGTCTGGTGGCAGGTAAAGATATCGATGATGACGGTCTTCTTGAAATATGGTGTACAAACTATGATGGCGGCGGCGGCATAGCGGGCTTTGAAATGGTCAACGACAGCACTCTGGAACTCATTTACGCTGATACCAGCGGCAGCGGATACTATAGTGGTACACGTTGGGTTGAGATTTGTGATTTGGACGGCGACGGCTTAAAAGAAGCTGTTTATTTTGCCGGTCGTTATGCCTCCGATCCAAAAGCCGGTCTGTATATTGTTGAATGCACCGGCGATAATACCTTCGCCGATCCGGTTTTTTTTCCTATTAACAGTCTCGGCTTTACCTTCAATGGCATGCAAAACCTGAATGAGTTGCGCGTTGAACATTTTATCGTTGAAGATGTTGACGGTGATGGTGTTGAAGAACTTGTTTTTGCCACAAACGGCGCTTCCTTTGTTACCGATTATATTGATACAACCATTGTTGGTACAGATACTACTATCAACACCTACGGTCATTCCGAAGACTTTTTCGGAGTATTGAGCGTCTCCGGTGATCTGCAAAGTGGTTTCGGAACAATTGCTCCCGAATTTGTGACATCGGCGCGTGACATTGATATGGGAACTGTCGGGCCCGACGATCCCATGTTTGGGCGTGACAACCGTCTGGGCGGCGGCAGTGCGATCTGCGTGGGTGTTGCCGATACAGATGGTGACGGACTTAAGGAGCTGGTTTTGCATTCCTGGAATAATTTCAATACTACGTTTGTGGAAGTAACCGGCGCCGATACCTATTCTTTTGGGGATACCACCTACCAGAAAATGACCGCAGCGGACCACACCTGTCTCAAAAATTTCACTGTGCTGGATATTGATAATGACGGCAAAGATGAAGTGTTTATGAGTGTCTACAGCTCCGGTGAAGTATTTATGATTAAGGATAAAAATGGAAAAGCAACAAACTTTGATTCCACAGAATATGAATTAATCTTAAGTGATATCAGGTACCGTGCTTTCTTCGGTATGGCTTCCGGTGATATTGATCAGGACGGCTTGCCGGATCTATATATTTCTACAGATACTCCTATTTATGATGTGCTTAATCTGGAATACAACAATGGTACATGGGATATTTATACATTGTTGACCGATTCTCTGGCTAATTCCGGCGAAGGTTTCTCGATTACCTGTGCCGTGGCTGATTTAGATAAAGATGGTTTGGCGGAACTGATTACCGCACACCAGGGTGTCGAAGATACTGTGGTTATTGACGGACAAAATGTATTCAATCCGCATCACTGGTCGATCCGTGTAATGAAATACGGCTCCGCTACCGGCGTTCGGGAAATGAATATAATCACACTGGAAAACTATGAATTAAGCCAGGCTTATCCGAATCCCTTTAACCCTACCACCAATATCGAATTCAAACTTCCTCTCCAGAAACAGATTTCTCTGGTGATTTATAATACCCTGGGTCAGGAAGTCAGAAGACTGGTTGACAGAAAAACGTATCAGGCGGGTACCTACACCGTGACGTGGGACGGTACGGACGCCAACGGGCTTATGGTTCCATCCGGCGCCTATATTTACAGTCTCGAATTTGGCAATTTCAGAAAAACCAAAACTGTAACTTTATTGAAATAGCTATCTGACAATTGCTTAACAAAAATAAATGGAGAGGTCTCTACGGCCTCTCCATTTTTAAGATTAATGTGAACAAGGTATGCGTCTATGAAAAACAAGGTTCTAACACTGGTCTATATAATAATTCTGTTGATTGGAATGATATGTGTCACTCTGGCAGGGACACGGGGCAAAATTGCGGGAAACGTAATTGATAAAAGCACCGGTCTTCCTCTTGCCGGCGTGAATATGTATATTCCCTCGGAACAGATCGGTTCCGTTACTGACAGTGACGGTTATTTTGTGATCCTGAATGTTCCGCCGGGTATCCATGATGTTGTAGCCTCGATGATTGGCTACAAGATATTGACGGTGCGGAATGTATCTGTAGCGACGGACCAGACAACCAATCTCGATTTTGAGATGGAAAGCTCGATCTTACAGGGGGAAGAGGTGGTGGTTGTAGCCAGAAAGCCCCTGGTTCAGGCAGACCTCACCTCATCCAAATCAATTATTACGGAAGAAGACCTGAAATCCATGCCTACCGAATCCTTTCAGGGCTTGCTGACCACCAAAGCCGGCGTCACTGAAGGCGCCAGCGGCGCCATCCATATTCGCGGTGGTCGTTCCAGTGAGGTATTGTATATGCTGGACGGTATCGCTGTATCAAACCCATTTAACAGCAGTTTAGGCATAAATGTCTCCACAAATATGATCAAAGAACTGACCATGGTATCCGGTACATTCAACGCCGAATACGGCAAGGCTATGAGCGGTATCGTAAACATCGTTACTCGCGACGGAAATAATCGTTTCGAAGGAGATGTGAATTTTCAGTTTGGGGATATGCTTTCATCACGCACCAAAATTTTTGATGACGTCAATCAATATGACCCTCTTAATTTTAAACGCCTTGATTTGAGTTTCAGCGGTCCTTTTATATTTTTACCCAGGGGCTCATTCATCGTTGCCGGAACATTGAAAGAATCCGACGGCTGGTTGTACGGGTACCGGGAACATACGCCCCTTGATTTTTATAATTTTCAAGGGGGTGACTGGTTTATCAGCTCCACCGGAGACGGCAAAAGAGTCGGGCTGAACAACTATGTAAATGGCAACGTGATGGCGAAAATCACGACAAAACCGTGGGCGCCTATAAAAATATCATACCATTTCAATGGCTATACAGGCGAATCTCAGCAGTATAACCACGCCTGGAAATATAATCCCGACGGAAGATATACCTATACTTCAAACAATCAGATGCACTCTCTCCATTTTACCCACTCATTGTCTGAAAGGTCTTATTACACAGTTAGGGCATCTTACAAACGGTCGGAAGCGGAAGATTATGTGCATAAACTGGAAGTACCTTATAAATGGAATGAAGATATCAACGGCAACGGTGAAATCGATGTGCTCTGGTATGATGTTAACGGCACACCATTCACGGAAGACCTGAACGGTGATGGAAAATTGAGCAATATTTCCGTGGATTGGGACTTGCTGCGAGACCATGGGGCATTTATTCCAAACCCGACGCATGAATTAAAGTACAATGACTCCACTTTTTTTCAGGCGCCCTTATACATTCCCACGGAAAGCCGGTCCGATGTACCCTCCTATCATTTCATTTACGGCAGCCAGCGCACCGGCTATTTTCTGAGCGATAACGAAACCTATACATTAAAGGCGGATTTCACCAGCCAGATGAATAAGTATAACCAGATTCGCTCCGGAATCGAAATTAATTCCTATATGCTCCATTCCAATGATATCTATATCGAGATGAGTGATCGGACCAACTGGCAACCTTTTATCCAAAGTATTGCTACCGCCGGACACGATGAATATACGCGTCGTCCGCTGGATTTTGCGGCTTATATTCAGGATAAAATCGAATTCAAGGATATTATTGTGCAAACCGGTTTGCGCTACGATTATTTTGACGCCAAAGACAATACTTTTACCAATAAAACCAACCCTGCCGGTTCCGACACTCTTGCTGTCAAACCGAAAAGCCAGATCAGCCCGCGGTTGGGTGTAAGTTTCCCGATTACCGATCAGGGCTATATTCATTTCTCATACGGGCATTTTTTCCAGATGCCGCCGTTTTCCTATCTCTACCAGAATCCGGACAAAAAGAAATCATCCGGAGTTACTCAGTTTGGTAATCCCGACCTTGACGCCCAGAAAACGGTAATGTATGAGTTTGGATTACAGCAGCAGCTAACGCCTATGATGGCTATGGATGTCACCATCTTCTACCGCAATATTCTGAATTGGTTGTCCTCGGAATACAATTTTATCGATAATACGTTTCGCTATACCCGCTACATAACCCAGGATTATGGTAATGTTCGGGGTATCACTTTCTCGCTGACGCAACGCAGTTTTTCTGGTCTTGCCATGAATATGGATTATACGTTTCAGATAGCAGGCGGGAATGCTTCCAGTCCGGATGCCGCCTATTATGACAATCTAAAAATTCCACCGGTGGAAAGTGAGAAGAAACTCGTTCCCCTGGATTGGGATCAGCGTCATACATTGAATGTTACACTATCATATAGTTTAAAGGGTAATTATGGCGCCAGCGTTATTAATCGGTTTTCGACGGGAAAGCCTTATACGCCGACGATTCAGGGACAGCGCAACGCGGAAGAGAATTCCGACCGGAGAATTTTTCAGATCACTACGGATTTGCAGGCGTATAAATACTTTAATCTCGGCAATCAGCGGTTGAGTCTGTCGGTGAAAATATACAACCTGTTTGACAGGCTGAATGAGGTTTATGTGAATACCGATACCGGTCGCTCAGGTTCTTCATTGGTTCCTACATACGCGGGTCAATCGATTACCATGCACGCGGACACACCGGGCATTCATTCTTTGGAAGAGCGTCTCTATCCGCCGACGAATTATTCAAATCCAAGACAGATATTAATTGGTTTAAGCTGGCATTTTCAGGGTAAATAATTATGAAAAAAACAATCCTTTTTTTAACTATACTGAGTTTAACCGTGACTACACCAGGACTGGATAAGACCTGGGAAGGGTCTCCCAAGACCTGGAGTCAGTCCCAAATAGACAGTTATTACCGGCAGATGGCAATAAATCGCGGATTGGGTGAGCGCCCGACACGCCGGGTTGCGACTCTTTCCGGCAATCAGATCCGTACGCTGATTTTCGATTTCGGATCCATTGGCGCGCCGGGGCGCGAACCTTCGCTGGAGTGGCCGATTTATTCCACCCACGGGTATGGATATGAATTCGGTCCTTTAGTCGGCGTGGAAGTGCCTCTTGACACAAGCGGCTATTTCCTGCTCTATGTTGAACAAAACGGCGTAATGGTTCCCGACACGGCAAACCCGAAGTTCGCTAAGATATTGCATATAATTTCCGACGGCTTGTTGGATGGCGGCGCGCCGGGCGCCTCAGAGGAGTTATCTCCCGAGGGAGAACCCTGGGGCTGGGAGCCCTTACCGGGATATGCAAACGATCAGTCGGGAAGTATTGCATTGTCACATAAACCCGATACCTGGCCGCTCGAATGGACCGGCTGGCCCGGCACTTATCAGGTAGGAGCGGCAACCGCCGACCAGGCTGCTTATTATGTAATGGATGACCGTTTTAACCGGGAATTCCCATTTTTTCCTTTCCCGGGAGACTCGGTAAAAGGCGGCATGGGACTGCGTGTGGAAGTGCGTTTATATCAATGGTCAAACCCTCTTGCCAACGACGCGATTTTTATTGTGTATGAAATTACGAACGAAAGTCCCAATGACTATGAAAAAGTTGTCTTCGGTATGTTCGGCGATCCCCATATCGGGGGCAGCAACGACTTTAGCGACGACTATGCCTATTTCAATAAAGACATCAATATGGTTTATGGATATGACGGTGACAACAAGGGGGATTGGGGTGGTGAAACCGGCTGGCTGGGCTACATGTTCCTCGAAAGTCCCGGTAATCCCTATGACGGGATTGACAATGACGGTGACGGCATGGTGGACGAGTCTATGTTCAACGGTATAGACGATGACGGCGACTGGAACCCGGAGACCGACGATGTCGGTGTTGACGGCATTGGTCCGGATCATCCCGATTATCCCGGTCCAGATGAAGGCGAAGCAGACGGCGTCCCCACAGCCGGAGATCCGTACAATCCGCTCAAACCGGGTGAACCAAATTTTGAGACTAACGACCTCGATGAAGCGGATATGATTGGATTGACCAGTTTTAATGCCTATCAGTATGGCTCGGATGCGATAAAAAACGATGAAAGCATCTGGCGCCGTCTCCGTCCTTGTACACTCATCGGTGAAGAGAACGCTTTTACAGACATTCAGCAGAACGCCGATAACATTTTCCTGTTCGGCTCCGGGTATTTCCCAATGAAAGCCGGCGATACCCAGCGTTTCTCGATCGCCTTACTCATGGGTGAAAATGAATATGACCTGTTTAAAACCGCCGAAGTAGTCCAGAAAATCTACAATAGCGGCTACCAATTTGCCAAGGCGCCGGAAAAACCCGAACTAACCGCCGTTCCCGGTGACGGACAGGTTTCTCTATTCTGGGACGATTTTGCGGAAAAATCCTGGGATCCGGCCTATGGCTATGATTTTCAGGGCTACAGTGTTTACCGCGCTACGGACGCAGGCTTCAATGAGATTTATACGATCACCGATAATATGGGAATTTCAACCTTATGGGCCCCCTTAGCCAGATTTGATAAAAAAGACCATATCAGCGGTGAATCCTATGTCGGCATTAACGGTGTGCATTTTGACCTGGGGAATAATTCAGGGTTAAAGCACGAATTTGTGGATAATACCGCAATCAACGGGGTAACTTACTATTATGCCGTCTGCTCCTATGACATTGGAGATACAACCGGTACAGTCGAAATTCCGCCGAGTGAATGCACTAAAATTATAAATGTTGATGCGTTCACCGGTATTTTGGAAACAGACCTTAATACCGCATCGGTGACACCGAATGCTTATTCCCCGGGAACGCTTGAAGGTGGTATTGTTGATGGGATTACACATATCGGCCCCGGTTCCGGCAAATTTTGGATAAAATATATGGACCAACGCGTCATCCGGGACAACGTGTCCTATCGGGCTTTCTTCGGTGACGCGATCACCGGCGCCCGGGACACCGTACTATTTGTAACTGATATGACTGAAATTACCGACAATATTACCGTGGAAGGCGTTCAGTGGTATCAGCTGTCCCGCCAGCATACTGTAGAACATATCGTTACGGAAAACGGTAATGACCTTGATACTTCGTTGTATATGATTAACCTGCTTCTGTCTAAAATAAAGTTTGATGCTTCTTTGGTTGGTCACACTATTCAGGTCTCCTTCAAGCATCAACCGGTGTGGCAAAACCGCTATTTTAATGGGGAAGACGGATGTACGGTTTTTGACGGTCAGCGCCTTTTTATTCAAGATGATACTGTCGGAATCAATAAATCCGAAACCGGCTGGCTTTTCGGTGAGACAAACTATTCAAATAATGTGCGCGTCTGGGATGAAGGTAGTTCAGCGCCTGGTTTCAAATATCCCCATACCTATGAAATTCGTTGGGACGAAGCTTTGATTGATTCGCCGACGGTTTTTAAGCAATATGCGCCGTTTCGGATTTACGATATTACCTATGCCTATATGGACAGCATCTTTGAAGCGGTTTTCTATCTGCCGGGCGGTTCTAAATATGATATCAACAAACCAACTCACAAGATCGGTATTCTTTCAGAACCGGTTCTGAATCTATCTAATAAAACATGGGAAGTAAAGTTTACCGCACCGCCGTCCGGAGTTGATCCGATTCAACCTAAGACGGGAGATGTTTTTAAGATACGGATTACACGTCCCTTTACGCAGGATGACGAATATGTATTTACAACCAAAGCAGCGAAATATGATTGTTCCGCTGTGGAAAATCCGTTAGACAGAATTGCCGTTGTTCCCAATCCTTATTGTGCGCAAGCCATCTGGGAGCCTAAAAGTGGATATGCCAGCGGTCGGGGTGAAAGACGGATTCAGTTCATCAACCTTCCCCCACAATGCAAAATCAAAATATTTACCATTGCCGGTGAATTAGTTCATACAATCGTGCACGAAAAAGTGTTTTGGGATGGCAGCGAGAGCTGGAATCTGTTGAATAAAGAGACCATGGAAATTGCTTTTGGCGTTTATGTCTGGCATGTGGATGCAACCGCATCCGGGTTGGGTGAAAAAATCGGTAAATTTGTGGTGATCAAATGAGAAAAGGAATATTTACAACAATCATTATTTTACTAACAGTAAGTCTAATTGTGGGACAGGAACGCCGGACAACGAAAACCGGCACCACGGCGGCGCAATTCCTTAAAATCGGTGTTCACGCCGGCGGTATGGGCATGGGTGAAAGCGCTGTTGCATTCCCAAGCAGCCTTTCGGCTTTACATTGGAATCCCGCCGGATTGTCACGTTTCAAAACGCAGGAAGTTGTATTCACCCAGAGTAAATGGATCGCCGATACGGATATTATGTATATGGCTGCATCGATGTACTTTGGCAGATATGGAATCGTCGGTGCATACATGACAACTTTGGACTATGGCGACGATATGCTCGTGCGAACGGAAGAGAAACCGCTAGGAACCGGTGAACGGTTTTCCGCCCGGGATCTTGATATGGGTATTTCATATGCCTCCAATCTGACGGACAGGTTCTCAATTGGCGGAACGGTTAAATTTGTCAGCCAGCAAATCTGGCACATGACCGCTCAGACCATGGCGCTTGATTTGGGGGCTTTGTTTATCACACCACTGAAAGATATTCGCCTCGGTATGTCGATTACAAACTTTGGTGGAAAAATGCAGCTTTGCGGACGGGATGTGCGCTTTTATGCGGACCCCGATCCCATTTTGTATGGCAACAATGACCAGATTCCGGCTAATTATGAGCTCAGTAGCTGGGCTATTCCGCTAACTTTCCGGGTAGGTTTATCTGGTGATGTGGGAAGCCTGAAAACCATGAGGCTTACCTGGGCTGTGGATGCACTCCATCCCAGCGATAATTCCGAATACATCAATGTCGGCGGTGAGTTTTCGGTCATGGAACGGCTTTTCCTGCGGGCCGGATGGCGGGCACTATTCGCAGTTGACCGGGAAGGCGGAATGTCCATGGGAGCCGGCATCAAGCACGCGTTCAGTCCCAATTTCAAAATCAAACTGGACTATGCCTATGTCGATTATGGTGTATTAAACCAGATAAATATGTTGACATTTTCGATCCTGTACTAAACATACAGGGATATAAATCATAAAGTCCTGGGGCAATTGTTCCGGGGCTTTTTGTTTTCCAAAATATCGTGATTTTGACCCGAGCACAACACGGTCAATTCCTGTGCCAAGGAACAGTCCCAAAATTCTGAAAAGCATGTCATCCTGATTAAAACCGAAAGATCTTATTAGAGGAAAAGGAGATAGTTCGACTATACTCAAGATGACCGATTCAGGTTAAAATATCACTAATGGGATCTTTCCGGAAATGCATCAATCATGTAAAACACTATTTTCGTTACAGGTCAACCCCCTTTTTCTATTTCCTTGAAAAATACCTGGATTTGATGTAATCTTCTACCTGTTTTACAGCATTAATTTGGGGATTAAAATGGTACTGCGACTGATGATTGTTCCGATAGCGTCTGTTATTGCGCTTTTTACAGCTCTATTCTTTTATTTATGGATTCAGAAACAGGATCCGGGAAATGACCAGGTTCGCCGGATTGCAGGCTATATCCGGGAAGGGGCCATGGCATACCTGCGCCAGCAATACAAAACCGCGGGTTTGTTCTTTATCATTTTTTTTGTGATTCTGCTGGTTTTTTCCTTTGGTTTTCATGTCCTGAGCGGGTATGTACCGTTCTGTTTTTTGACCGGCGCCTTTTTTTCCGGTCTGAGCGGCTTTTTCGGCATGTTGACCTCCACAATGACATCGAACCGCACAACCCATTCCGCCGGTAAATCCCTGAACCAGGCTCTGAAAATATCTTTCCGGGGCGGCAGTGTCATGGGCCTGGTGGTTGTCGGATTTGCGCTGCTGTGTGTGATATCCTGGTTCAGTATCATGAACCGGTTTATTGTGGAAGACAATCTGGCATTAAAGTATCAGACAATTACCACGACGCTGCTCAGTTTTGGTGTGGGAGCCTCGGCCATGGCGCTTTTTGCACGTGTTGGCGGCGGTATTTTTACCAAAGCGGCAGATATGGGCGCCGATCTGGTCGGTAAAGTAGAAGCCGGTATTCCCGAGGATGATCCGCGGAA